>CAWUJR010000736.1:0-1902 GCA_963922375.1 uncultured Robbsia sp. | reverse complement strand
TCGCTGGCATCGCTGGCATCGCTGGCACCCGAAGAAGACAGCGCATCGCGCATCGCCGTGCGTTCCGCGGTATCGGCATCCGCACACTGCGACCGGGACGGCACCGCGCCGCACGTGAGCCGCCCTTTACGTACGCCATCCGCATCGACGATTGCGCCCAACAAACCGTCGTCCACCGTCAATTCGAACGGCTGCCCGCTAGGTTCGACAACACATTCTCGCGACACGCGTTCCGACGAGCCAATCAGACTCAACACGGCACCGTGCTCCGTCAAGCCCACTGTCTGGGCGCCACAAATCTCCTGACCGTGTCGATCGCGGACGCGGCAGCGTTCGCCGATAAACGTCCGCGTCAGCGGCGCATGGATGACCGAGCCCTGTAAGCGCTCGACGCAAGCGCTGTGGGACAGTAATTGATAGAGGCGATCCGACATTACTGGCGCATCGTTTCGGCCGTTTCGACCACCAGTTCGTAGAAATCCGCCACGGCCTCCGCGAAGGCCTCCTTCGACTCGCACGCGTCGGCATGTACGCGCCCTTTGACGACCAGATCGTCGCCTTCTCGCCCTACCGCAACGAAATGCCCATCCACCCACTCCCGAGGCATCGTCGCGGACATCAATAGCGCCTCACTGCGCACCCGAATTTCCTCCTCAGAACTCTGAGAGATATGCGAAAGCAGCCAGATCCCGTCTCGCGTCGGATCGACATAGATATTCGGACTGCCATTGAAAGTCAGTTCGATCGGCGAGTGTGCATCCAAATCTCCAATCAGCGAAGAATCGCAACCAATGTGCTCCAGCGCGCTTTTTACCAATGCTGCTACGTCGATATGTTGCATGATCGTTCCTTAACGATTAGAGAGAATTAATGATGTTCAACCGTCCGTGATCCGTCACTTCGCCAAAAGAGATCACGTTCATGTCAGGAAACTCGGTTTCAATCAAACGCTTCACAAAACGTCTGATGTCCAGCGCTGTCAACAGCACCAATTGTTCCGGTGCGTGATATAGCGCAACCAACTCATCGGACAACGCCCGAAGAAACGTGTCGGTATCGCGCTGCGGCATCTGCAGAAATGCACCGCTCGCCGTTTGCTTCACATTGCGTCGGATCAACTCCTCGGTTTCCGGCGACACCAATAAGGCTTGGATCCTGCCGTCGATGGCCACGCGATCGCTGATGTATCGGGCCAAGGATCCCCGAACATGCTCGGCGAGCAAAATGTTGTCTCTTTCCTTCGGGGCCCATTGCGCAATCGCCTCCAACACCACCTTCAGATTCCGCACCGACACGTTCTCCGCCAACAGTCGCTGCAGGATCTGCGCAATCCGCTGTACCGGTGCGTTTCGATACGTTTCTTTCAACAACTCCGGATAGCGCTTGTCCATCGCGTCGAGCAGGTTTTTGGTTTCCTGAATGCCGAAATATTCGGTTGCACTTCGTCCTGCAAGCGAAACAAAACGGCGGATCACTTCGTCCTTCCAATCCCGGGTGGGAATTCCTACCGCATGCAGACGCGCCCGGTCTGCTGGGGCAACCCAGCACGTGGCCGGTCCCTGCTGCGATTCCAGCTGCTGTAGGTCGAAGCCCAATGCTCTTGCCTGATCGGTCTGTGCCAACAACATCGCCTGATCGATCGCAATGCCCGCCTTCTCAGCGACTACCTCATTCACCATCATCCACACCTCGTTCGCAGCGACCGTCCCGCGCTCGCCGATCAACGGTGGCGGAATCTTGATCCCCAATTGCAGATACACTTCTTTCTGCAATTCGCCAGCGAACCCCATACTCTCGAACATCGCTCGGCGCCCCGCGGGCACTAGTAATGCGAGCGGTACTGTCTCGGGCACGACGTCCGCGAGATGGCTCCCTGGCGCGGCTGCGCCATCGGCACCGCGT
>CAWUJR010000735.1:0-1906 GCA_963922375.1 uncultured Robbsia sp. | reverse complement strand
GTGGCGCATGTGGCGGTGACCAGCGCCGGCGTCAGCGCACTCATGTTGGCGACGCAGTTGATCGTCGGCGCGGGGGATCGGGTGGTGGCGGTGACGCCGCTCTGGCCGAACATTGTCGAAATGCCGAAGATCATCGGCGCGAGCGTGGAAACGGTCTCGCTGGAATACGGCGAGGCGGGTTGGCAGCTGGATATCGAACATTTGCTAGCGGCGTTGACGCCGGGCACGCGCATGGTGATGGTCAACTCGCCGAATAACCCAAGCGGTTGGGTGATGCCGCGCGAGCAGCAGCAACGTGTGCTCGACCATTGTCGGCAGCACGACATCTGGATTCTCGCTGACGAGGTCTATGAGCGGCTGTACTACGGCGACGGCAGCGACGATGCCGCAACCATCGCACCGTCGTTTCTGGATATCGCATCGCGCGACGAACGCGTGATCGTCGTCAATTCGTTCTCGAAGGCCTGGTTGATGACCGGATGGCGGCTGGGCTGGGTCATTGCGCCGAAATCCATGATGGATGATTTCGGCAAACTCGCCGAATACAACACGTCGTGTGCGCCGGACTTCGTGCAGCGCGCCGGCCTGGTGGCGGTGCAGCAGGGTGAAGCAGTAGCGCGCCAGGTGCGTTCAGATCTCCTCGCGCAGCGCGATCACCTGTACGCCGCATTGACAGCGATACCGGGCGTGGATGTAAAGCCCTCGCCTGGCGCCATGTATTTGTTTTTTCGAATCGACGGCTTTACCGACAGTTTGACGTTGTGCAAACGTCTCGTGCGCGAGGCCGGACTCGGCCTCGCGCCTGGCGCCGCGTTCGGCGACGAAGGGGAGGGCTACATCCGCTGGTGCTATGCGAGCGACATCGCGCAATTGGACAGAGGCGTGCGGCGACTCGCGCAGTTTCTTCAGCGCGATCGTCGCGGAAGCTGACAAGGCGGTGGCGCGGCGGTCAGCGCCGCCGATATCCCTTTACCTGTCATTGATTTGTTTGTAAAATGCATTAACCTGCACGTTGCCGGGTGATAGACGCTGGGCCAGGATGCCCGCTCATTGCCCCCGCAGTCTTTCGTAGGTGCCCCCGACGAAACGTGTTGCACACACGGGGGCAACCTGAACGCCGATGGGCTGCGCGGCGCAGCGCCTCCGTACACAATGATCGACCGACGCCGGAACATCCGCCTTGCTGGGCGCGATCCTCCCTCGTTGCTCGTACTCGACCCAAAGGGTCTGACCTTGGCTTCATGAATACCCAAGAGGCGATAATCGTCCTCGAAACCGCGCTGATCTGTGCTCAAGAACCGATCAAGCTGAACGAGCTTCGTAAGCTATTCGACGATGAGCTATCCGCCGACACGCTGCGCGCGCTTCTGACATCGCTCGCCGATCGCTGGACAGGTCGGGGCGTCGAACTCGTCGCGCTGGCGTCCGGTTGGCGCTTTCAAAGCGTCGCGCCGATGCAGAAATATCTGGATCGACTGCGCCCGGAGAAACCGCCGAAGTATTCGCGTGCGGTGCAGGAAACGCTCGCGATTATCGCGTATCGCCAGCCCGTCACGCGCGGCGATATCGAAGAGATTCGCGGTGTCGCGGTTAATACGCAGATTATTCGGCAATTGGAAGAGCGGGACTGGGTCGAAGTGATCGGTTATCGCGAGGCGCCGGGCCGCCCGGCACTGTATGCGACAACCAAGCAGTTTCTCGATGATCTTGGCCTGAATGCATTGGGCGATTTGCCCGCCTTGGTCGACCCCGTGAGTGCGGATGGCGGCGCGCAGGCGGGTTTGGCTTTCCAGTCGGCGGTCGAACGCGTGGGTGGCGTTGAGCAAGTCGCATCGGTATCGTCGGATGCGGTGCCAGCCGTGGTCGATGCGTTGGCGGAGGCGGTGAACGACGACGCGACCGCTAC
>CAWUJR010000734.1:0-1908 GCA_963922375.1 uncultured Robbsia sp. | reverse complement strand
ACCGGCCCGGTCCACAATGCCGCGCCGTCGCCGACGACGCGCCGGGAACGCCATCTTCCGCGGCATGTCGGTGATTGGGCGGCAACCGATTTTTCACGTGCCACGGCCGATCCGCTCCTCCAGCCGGATCTGGGACGCGCTTTGGCCGCAGGCCTGGGCGTGGCTAATTTGCATAACGCCGATCGCGAAGCAATCATTGACTCACTGGCTCGCGCGGTTGCCCCAACCTGGCCCTTTTCGCCCGAAGCATGGTTGACATCGGGCGGGGGAACCGAGGGTCTCGTACTCGCCTTGCAGGCCGTGACTCGTCCAGGTGACGTCGTGGCGATTGAAAATCCGAGCAGTCCCCGTTTGTGCAGCATTCTCGCGACGCTCGAACTGCGCGCGGTCGCCGTCGATTGCGACGACGAGGGGCCCTCGCCGGACGCGTTGCGCGCAGCGCTTGGTACCGAGCCCATCTTGCCTAAAGCTTTTGTATACCAGCCTCGTGCGCAAGTACCCACCGGGCGGACCGTCAGCGCTGGCCGGCGCGACGCATTGGCGGCTATATTGGCGCTCCTGCCCGATGTCTACGTCATCGAGGACGATCACCTGGGTTCGGTTACGCATGCATCGCTGCATAGCATCGCTACCCTTCTGCCCTCACGCTGTGTGCTCGTCCGTGCTTACTGTCGCGCGTTCGGCGTCGATTTGCGAACCTCTGTCATCGGCGGCTCGCGCATGTTGATCGAGCGCATCGATGCCTACAGAAACAATCGGCTGGCGATGCCCAGTCGTATCCTTCAAGGCGCACTGGCTTTTTTGCTGACCGATGCGGACGCCGTCGCCTGCCTTGAACGAGCGCGCGACAGCTATGAACAGCGGCGACAATGGCTGATTGCCGGGCTGCGAGCCCGCGGCATTGAGGTACCCGACGGAACGGGCCTGGTTGTTTGGCTCCCCGTGCCCGATGAAAGCCGTGTCATCGTTAATCTGGCAACCCACGGCGTTATCGTCGCCGGCGGATCGGCGTGCTTCGTCGATGCCCGTCATCAACCGCATATTCGCATATCGATCAGTCAGTTGCCGGACGACCCCCAAATCATCGACCGCTTTGCCCAAATGGTGGTATCGGTCATCTCCGGTCCGTCTCCCGAGGAATACGATTGAAAAAGGGGCGGGCGATCCCATTCCGTTCATAAGTCAGTACATAAATCTGATTTGGCTTATTCACTTATAACAAAAGCAGAGATTTTCTTATACAAAAAGAATGTTTGTACTAGCCAGCGGTGCCGCGCAGAATGGCGGCATCGACAGACTAGGATCCAACACGATGAGCGTGACAATCGAAGGCGACGCAGCGCGGCACCCGCTGCCATCACGCCTCGCTGCTCCGACGCTCCTGTCCCACGTCCAATTGAGGGAGCGATTACACGCCGCGGCGCGCCGCAGCGGCGCTGAATTGGCTGTAGTCGACGTTCGCGAAACGCTGACATTCTCGGACGAGAATTTGATCTTTTCGACGAACCTCGCGTTGAACCGTCTAGAAATGGAAGCGCCGGCGCGTCTACCGCGCCGCGATGTGCCCATTGTGCTGGTCGACGCCGATGGCACCTTGACGCCCATCGCGTACGACCGATTGCAAGCACTTGGATACACCGATATTGCGATCCTCGATGGCGGTCTCACTCGCTGGAAACAGGCGGGCTTCCCGGTTTATGCCGGTTTCAATGTGAGAAGCAAAGCGTTCGCCGAGTGCGTCGAACACCATGCGTCAACTCCGTTCGTCGACTTCGTCGAATTGCAAAAACTCCCTGGGCGCGCGCCTGTCATTCTGGATAGCCGTACCCGCCAGGAATATCACCGCGCTACCGTACCGAATGCCATTCACGCGGCGGGCGCGGATCTGGTTCGCGTGGTGCGAGATCT
>CAWUJR010000733.1:0-1908 GCA_963922375.1 uncultured Robbsia sp. | reverse complement strand
CCGACCCGCAGACGTCCGGCGGTTTGCTGCTGGCCTGTGCACCGGACACCGTCGACGATGCGTTGGCCATTTTCCATGCCGACGGTTTTGACGACGCTTGCGTGGTGGGGACACTCGCCCCCCTGCAGCCCGGCGCGCGCGCGTCGATCAGCGTGCTTTGAAAGGCGTGCTGACGTACGCTAACGGGCTTGCTCGGAACGGCGTGCTTTTTATCATGTGAAGAGCAAGCAGTGTTGCAAACACCTCACCATCAACCAATGCCGTGCGGCGAACATGCGATACTGCGTGCCGACACCGCCCGCTCGGCCCATTGACGTCTTCCAGCCGCCATCCTTGAAAAATTTGCTCGTTAGCCTCGACCAGACCGATACCTTCGACGAAGTCATCGATGTGCGCACGCCGCTCGAATTCGCAGAGGATCACATGCCAGGTGCGTTGAATGCACCGGTATTGAGCAACGACGAACGCGTGATCGTCGGGACCATGTACGCGCAGGTCTCGGCGTTCGAGGCGACGAAGGTGGGCGCCGCGATGGTGGCGCGCAACATCGCCGCGCACCTGGACAGCACATTCGCCGATCGTCCGCGCAATTGGCGCCCGTTGATTTACTGCTGGCGCGGCGGTAAGCGCTCGGGGTCGATGACGACCTGGTTGAATTTGATCGGCTGGCAAGCCCGCCAACTCGACGGCGGCTACAAGACGTATCGCCACGGCGTCATCGCGCAGCTGGGCAGCGCGCCGCCGCGTTATCGCTTCATCGTGCTGGCGGGTGACACCGGATCGGGGAAAACGCGCTTACTGCAGGCGCTGGCGCAAGCCGGCGAACAGGTGTTGGACCTTGAGGCCCATGCCGCACATCGCGGCTCGCTACTGGGCGCGATGCCGGATCGGCCGCAACCATCGCAAAAAGCATTCGAAACCGCATTGGCGATGGATTTGGCACGTTTCGATCCGGCGCGCCCGGTGTTCACCGAAGCCGAGAGCCGACGGATCGGCCAAGTCAGCTTGCCGCAGGCGCTGCTCGACGCATTGCATCGCAGCGAGTGCGTGACGGTCGTGGCGTCGATGTCGGCGCGGGTGCAGTTCCTGCTCGATGATTATGGTCATCTGTTCGACACGCCCGATTTCTTCAAAGCGCAGTTGGCGCGCATGATCGGTACGCACAGCCGCCAGCGCGTGGCAGACTGGCAGGCACTGATCGATACCGATGCGCGCGCCGAACTCTTCGAAGCGCTGGTCGCGCAGCACTATGACCCCGCCTACGCGCGCAGCAGTCATGGCAGCTTCACGCGTTTGCCGCATGCACTGTCGTTTTGCTTCGACCCGATCGCAAGCGATCCGGTCGCGCAGGCTCGCGATCTGGTCGCGCAGTTGCGCGTTCATCGCTGCGCTGCCGTGGCGGCCCTTCGCTAACACGTGCTTCGGCTCTCTGCTTCGGCCAGCGTCGATGACGTTGTCGATCGCCCTCGCAGGGACCTTCGCGGTCACCTTTCTGGATCACCTCTCTCAGCGCTCCGATGGATACTTTACTCGCCCCACCCCGCCGACAGGCAACGGCCTTTTCCATTGCACTGTTCGTGGTCATCGCCGTAGTCGGTCTCTTCTACGTGAAATGGTCGCCCTATTATCACCGGGCATTCGTTGCTGCCGACACGCATTCGATCGGCGCATCGATCTTGACGGGTAAAGCCGCGCTCCCGCAGCCCGCATCGTGGCAGGCGGCGCTCAACTATGCGCTCGCCTATGGCAAAGCCATCTGGCAGGCGCTGGTGCTCGGTTTGCTATTGGGGTCGGCAGTGCAGACGTTGCTGCCGTCAGATTGGATTGCCCGCGTGTTGGGCGCAGCCGGCATGCGCAGCGTCGCCGCCGGCGCGTTTCTCGCTGTGCCGGGGATGATGTGCACGTGCT
>CAWUJR010000732.1:0-1910 GCA_963922375.1 uncultured Robbsia sp. | reverse complement strand
CCGTCCGATGCCGAAATTCGCCGGCATCGCGGCAGCGCGCAGCCCCGACTGTTGCCAGGCGCCTTGCTTCAGGTTCGCGACGTATTGCGGCACACGACGCTGCGCGGCCATGATCAGCGACCACGTCAACTCGGCAGGTGCCACCGGCGATCCCTTGCCTTCGAGCACGGCGATACCGCGTTCGGTGCAGGCTGCCAGGTCGATGTGTCCGCCGACACGCCCGGTCTGCGCGATGACTTTGAGGCGGGGAAGCTTGTCGAGCAGCTGCGAGTTGATACGGGTACGCTCCCGAATCAGTACCAACGCTTCGTTGTCGGCGAGGCGGCTGGCCAGATGGCCGACGCCGCGCACGCTGTTGTTGTACACGGACACCGTATGGTTCGCCAGCAGCGAAAACGCGTCCAGCTTGCGCACGGCGTCCTGATAGTCGTCAAGGATGGCAATTTTCAACGCCGTGTCTCCGGTGTGCTGCACGATGGGTCGCGCGAGGATAAGTCAGTGATACCGGGCGAGCTTGCTGTTTGCAAGCCTTCTACCCTTGGGACATGGATGAGGCTCCGTGCATCGATCATATTTTTGAGGCGTTTTCAGGGCGAATGGGGTGTTGATTCGTAATCTGACAAACGGTTCAACTTTCTTTTGTGCCCTGTACGCCACATTGTCATTATCAGTCATCCCGATGTTTCAGTGCGGCTTCGTAAGCCAAAAGCGCGGAAAAATGCGGGTTCGGGAGCATTTATTACAAAAAAAAGGGTCTAAAACCGGTGGTGGGGAAGCAAAAAAAGTGGCTGCGATAAGAAAAAGATCGTTGCTGATGCCTGCAGATTTGGCCGTGAAGTAGGACAATTCGATCTGGCGCTGGCATTTTCGTGCGAAGCCGCCAATTTGGAGTGGTTATGGATCAATTGCAGTCAATGCGTGTTTTTGTAAAGGTGGCCGATCTGGGCAGCTTTGCGCGGGCCGCAACCCAGTTAGATATGTCGAACGCCGTCGTGACGCGCCATGTAGCCGATCTCGAGGGACGTTTGGGAACGCGGTTGATGAATCGGACGACGCGGAGCTTGTCGCTGACGGAAGCGGGACAGGTCTATCTGGAACGTGCCAAACAGATTTTGGAAGAGCTCGACGACGCCGAGCAGATGGTGCTGGAACGCACTCAGGAGCCGGTCGGTACGCTGAGGATGGTGGCGCCGGTGGTTTTCGGGATGCATAACCTCGGACAGGTGTTGCACGACTATGCGCAGCGCTATCCGCGCGTGATCCCGGACATCACGCTGGTTGATCGCAGCGTGGACCTGGTCGAAGAGGGCTTCGATGTGGGCATCGCGATCGCGCGCAACATTCGCAGCGCGAGCGTGGTGAGCCGTCGTTTGACCGCCGGGAAGTTGGTGGTCTGCGCGTCACCGGCCTACATCATGGCCAACGGCGTGATCGATCATCCGAGCGCGCTGGGCACCCATCCGTGCGTGAGCCAGAATCCGAGCGTGGCAGGCGACGAGATCGTGTTCGAAGGCCCCGATGGCCAGACGCGCGTGCGCCCGGCCAGTGCGGTGCTGGCAAACAACTACGAGATGCTGCGTCAGTTTGCGCTGCAGGGAATGGGTATCGCGATTCTGCCAAGCTATCTGATCGGCAAAGATCTGACCGCCGGCACGCTGGTGCCGCTGCTGCAGGAATATCAGTTGGCACCGATCGATATTCATGTGGTCTACCCGAGCCGTCGTTACATGCCGGCCAAGCTGCGGACCTTTATCGATCACCTGGTCGAGCATTTCGAGGACAAGCCAGCGGGATCGCTGGATGGCGGTGCCACGGAAAAGTGGCTGACTGAGTCCGGCAGCGCGGCGCTGGGCTCGATCACGCTCGAAGCCATTCGGGCGCGCACCGAAGTCGCGCAGCCGCAGCTCTGA
>CAWUJR010000731.1:0-1927 GCA_963922375.1 uncultured Robbsia sp. | reverse complement strand
CCGGGAACCCTGCAAGCAAGGCGAGAGGCGCCGCGGCAACGCCGCGAACAGCGCGAGAGGCGGGGGCGGACATGGCGCAGGCCCCGGCGCGAACGATGGCGAGCGCTATGCGCTGATGCCATCGAGCGACCTCGTGTACGACACTTTTTACAATGGCGCACAAAATCAGAGCGGTACTTTGCACTGGCGAACGAACGGCAAGCAATATCAACTGGTCGTCTCGATGCCGGTGCCATTCGTGGGGACCTATAGTTTCATCAGCGAAGGCCATATCGACGCCTTTGGTCTGGCACCCGATGTCTATACCGAACATCGAGGACGTCGCGGCACCGACATTTCGCGCTTCGTGCGCGACGGTGCCGCCCATCAGGTCGCCTTTACGCGTACGCCGCAAACGGTGCCGCTTCCCGATGGCGCACAAGACCGATTCAGTATGATTTTCCAACTGGCCAGTTTGGTACGTGGCAGTCCGCAGCGCTACCAACCGGGTGTCACGCGGGAATTCGACGTCATCGACAGCAACAGCGCCGAGATCTGGCCGATCCAGACCATCGGCCCGGACACCGTGGTGCGTCCGGACGGCCCCATACAGGCGATCCACTTCATGAGACTTCCCCGACGCGCGGGCGACAACAGGCGCATCGATATCTGGCTGGCTCCCGCACTGGACTGGATACCGGTACGGATCATGCAAACGGAGCCCAATGGCACCCAAATCGAGTTGCTCTATCACAACAGCGTGCGCATGCCGCCGACCAGTGTGCGACTCGACCCGTCCGGCGCGGTCTCCGCCTCGACCGCAGCGGGAGCCGGGCGCGTATTGGACAAAACGGACGGAACGAACCTAACGAACGTAATGGCCCCCGCATCGGCAGCGTCCAGCACGGCGGGGAGCACTCCTGCAAGCGCCCCGTGAGTGCCATTAACAACGCAACGAACGACAGCTTCGATCACGCGTCTCAACCACGCGATCGATGCGTAATAATTACCGAATCGACCGCATGGGCTGTCGAATGCTACGGCAAGCAAGTTGACACGCACGCAGAAGAAAATCGCTATCAGGCACGGCACATGCTCGGTAAACCCTTGAAATTCGCGTGATCTTCCCCATCTTTGTCGAAGTACGAACCGTCAGCCGCGTGATGCATCCCAGCAACAGTGTGATGTCATGCTTTACCGATTCATCATTTTGGGCCACTCTGAGTCCGTGGCACAGAGAAATGAAGCATCGTCGTGACGGCTGTTCGTTTTGGCAGGAATAACTGGAGTGTCGCCATGCAAATGATCTATAACAGCCCGAATTATTGTGTCGTCGAGTTCCCCGCAGAAGTGGGACACCGGCTGATGAACGCCGGCGGATATGAAATCGTGGACAAGAACATGCAGCGCGAGCTTTTCATCGAGGGAGAGTTGGCTACCCGCTTCCGCGAACATGTTCAAAAGCTGATCGAACAGGAACCGTCGACCGATGAAGTAGATGAGTTCCTCGGCCAGTTCGACAGCCTGATGCTGCACCCGGTCATTCTGCACTGACCCGCGCTCGCGAGACGTCGTCGACGGTCCGCCACGGCCGTTCTCGACAGCGCTCGCCCGCCGCAAAGCGCGACCGCGCGCGTCGTATGTGTCGTATGCGTCGCAGCGTGATCAAGCGAGACGGCTGACCGAACCTGCAACGGCCTGCCATTCGAGACCCTTGCGCGGCTTGTTTTTCCCTATTCTTCCGTCATATCCTCCCCGTTGCATCACGCAAACCCGACTCGCAATGCGTGATCGGGCTAAAATCTCTGCTTTCCAGCACAACGCTGTAGTCAGGCACCCCGCCCCTATGACCTCCGTCCTTCTCGCCGACACCTCCTCGTCGCCCGCCGCGTCCGCTCCGGCGGCCCAAGCCGGTGCGAACAAAGCGTCGCCGCGCCCGTACACGCGC
>CAWUJR010000730.1:0-1927 GCA_963922375.1 uncultured Robbsia sp. | reverse complement strand
GGCCGCATCGCGCGTCTGTCCGGACAGTGGACAGCGTTGGCGTTGGCGTCGGACCGCAAGCACGCCCGCAAGCTGCTGACGCAGATTCGCGACGAAACATTGACGCGCTGGGATCTGACCCCCGTGCAACGCCTCGATCATGCCGGCGGTCAGGCGCTTTGGCGCGTGTGGGGACGCAAGCTCCCCGAGGGCATTGCGCTCACCGATACGCAGCGCGGCATTTTCGAGCGCATCGCCTATATGGATGCGCAACCGCACGATGTCCCGGAGCCGGTCGTGCGTCACGATCCGATCACGCGGCTAGGTTTCGCGCTGTTCGATTTCGCCGAACATCTGCGGGGCGGCGTCACGCTGTTCGGCGGTTTCATCCTGGATGTGCTGGCCGTGATGAGGCGCCCTTCGCACGCACCCTGGCGCGAAATCTCGGCCAATCTGTACACAGCAGGCGCGCGGGCCATGGGGATCACCGCGCTCGTCGCATTTCTGATCGGCATCGTGCTCGGCTATCTGTCCGCGCAGCAGTTGTCGGCTTTCGGCGCGAACGTCTATATCGTCAACATCCTCGGGCTTGGGGTGATCCGCGAACTGGGACCGGTATTGGCCGCGATTCTGGTCGCCGGCCGTTCCGGTTCCGCGATCACCGCGCAATTGGGCGTGATGCGGCTGAACGAAGAACTGGACGCCATGAGCGTGATGGGTATCGCGCATGGACGCCGCCTGATCCTGCCGCGCATGGTTGCGCTGGCGATCGCCATGCCGCTGCTGATCATGTGGACCGACGTGGTCGCGCTGCTGGGCGGCATGGTGGCCGCGAAGGCGAGTCTGGGTATCGGCTATCAGTTCTTCTTCCAGACGCTACGCAAGGTCGTGCCGATCTCGAATCTGTGGATCGGTCTGGGGAAGGGCGGCGTCTTCGGCATGTTGATCGCCTTGGTCGCCTGTCATTTCGGTCTGCGCATCAAGGCGAATTCGGAAAGCCTGGGTGCCGGGACGACGACGTCGGTCGTCACGTCGATCACCGTCGTTATCTTTGCCGACGCGTTGTTCGCGATCGCTTTTCAAGGGGTGGGGATGTGACGCGCAGCGCCCTGGATTCCGCGACACGCGCTTACCCTGCGCCGCCGGTCGGCGAGCCGGTGATCGAAGTAAAAGATCTGGAGAAGCGTTACGGCCAGACCGTCGTCCATCGCGACCTGAACCTGACCGTGCGACGCGGCGAGATCATCTCGATCGTGGGCGGCTCGGGCGCCGGCAAGACGACGCTGGTCCGCCAGATCCTGGGGCTGGAACGTCCTACCAAAGGGACCGTTCGGGTGTTCGGCGACGATCCGGCTGCTGATGCGGGCGCCTGCCGCGATCGCCAGAGCGGCAGCATGCGCAATCGCGTCGGCATGTTGTTTCAGCGCGGCGCGTTGTTCTCCGCACTGTCGGTGTTCGACAATATCGCGCAGCCGATTCGCGAATTCGGCAAGATTCCGCCGGATCTGCTGCATGACATCGTGATGCTGAAACTCGAAATGGTGGGTTTATCGTTTCGGCATGCGTCCAAGCTGCCATCGGCGCTGTCGGGCGGCATGATCAAGCGGGTCGGTATCGCGCGGGCGTTGGCGCTCGAGCCGGAACTGCTGTTTCTGGATGAACCGACGGCGGGGCTCGATCCGGCCGCCTCCGAGGAATTCGTCGAGTTGATTGCGACGTTGCATCGCGCATTGGGCCTGACGGTCGTCATGGTGACCCACGATCTGGACACGATGGTGTCGCTGTCCACGCGTGTCGCGGTGCTGGCCGATCGTCGTGTGCTCGCGGCCGCCCCGGTCGAAGAGGTCGCCGGCATCGATCACCCGTTCATTCATGAATATTTCCTGGGCGCGCGGGGGCGGCGTGCATTGGAAGCGCTGCCGCCCGAGCGGCGCGCGAAATTACCGCC
>CAWUJR010000729.1:0-1939 GCA_963922375.1 uncultured Robbsia sp. | reverse complement strand
GAGAGGCCGTTTCAGGACGGGGAGTTGGTCGCCGGCATTCCCGTTCCGACACTCGACGACATCGCAAACGAGCATATGGCACTGGTGCCATGGGTCACGCGCACACCGCATTTCGAGAAAACCGACTTCCAGTCGCTCGAAGACACGCAACTGCACTTCAAGCTCGAGCTGCTGCAATTCGGCGGTACCTTCAAAACGCGCGCGGCATTCTCGAACATGCTGGCGCTGACGCATTCTCAGCGCAGCATGGGCGTGACCTGTGCAAGCGCTGGCAACCATGCCGTGGCGGTCGCCTATGCGGCGATGCGACTCGGGATCAGCGCGAAGATCGTGCTCACGCGAAGCGGCACGCGCTCGCGCATCGATCTGAGCCGACATTATGGCGCAGATGTCGTGCTGGTCGACGACGCGGCCGCCGCGCTGGAAGAAGTCGAGCGCATTGTCCATGATGAAGGCCGCACTTTGTTGTCGCCGTTTCATGGCTACCGGACCGTGCTGGGGACAGCGACGCTGGGGTACGAATGGGCCACGCAGGCACCGAAACTGGACGCCGTCATCGTGCCGATCGGCGGCGGTCTCGCGGCCGGCATGTCCACCGCTTTCCGTTTGACCAATCCAGATTGCAAGATCTATGGCGTGGAACCGCGCGATGCGGATGCGCTGTCGCGCAGCATCATTACCGGGCAGCCGGTACGCACCGGCATCCGGGCCTCGTTCGACGAGCGACTGGCACCGGACGACACCGGGCAGTACAGCTATGAACTGTGCCGTCGGCACCTGGACCGCGTGGTGACCGTGACCGATGCGGAACTGGGCGATGCGATGCTGAAACTCTTCGATCAATTGAAACTGGCCGTCGAACCGACCTGCGCCGCGCCGTTGGCAGCGATGCTCGGGCCGTTACGCGGGTCACTGACCGGAAAACGGGTGGGAATCGTGCTGTGCGGCAGCAATACCGATCCGGATGTGTGGTCGTCGCAATTGATGCGCGCAGCAGCTTTGCGCAGTCTGTAATCACCGCTGCCACAGCGGCGGCGCCTACTGCGGCCGGCGCTGACGGCGCTCGTTGCGCACCATCACCTGATTTGCGATGACGACCCCCACCGTCACGACCGCGATGAACAGCGTCGCGAGCGCATTCATCTCCGGGTTCAAGCCCAGACGGACGCGCGAGAACACCACTAACGGCAGTGTCGTCGTGCCGGGGCCGGACAAGAAAGCGGACAGCACCACGTCGTCGAACGAGAGCGTGAATGCAAGCAGCCATCCGGCCAGCAACGCCTGAGACAGCATCGGAAGGGTGATTGTCAAGAACACGCGCCACGGCGTCGCGCCCAGATCCAGCGCGGCCTCCTCGATCGACGGATCGAGTTCCCGCACGCGCGACTGGACGATGATCGCCACGTACGACATGCACATCATCACGTGGCCGATCCAGATCGTGAAGAATCCTCGATCGGACGGCCAACCAAAATATTTCGCCATTTCGACGAACAGCAACAGCAATGAAATGCCTTGGATGACTTCCGGGATCACGAGCGGCGCACTGATCATCCCCTGATACAGCGTCACGCCTCGAAACTGCCCCATGCGCGCCAGCACAAAACCCGCCCAGGTGCCGATCACGACAGAGGCGAACGCGGTGGCCAATGCAATCTGCAGCGACAACCAGAACGCACCGGTCAGCTCGCTGTCCTGCCACAGCGCCGCATACCAATGCAGCGAGAAGTGCGTCCAGACCGTCGCGAGATCGGACGCATTGAAAGAATAGACGACCAGACTCAGGATCGGAATATAGAGGAACAGAAACCCCAATCCGAGCGAGGCGATGCGCACCAACGGGATGCCGCCAGCCCCGATGCGTGGCGAGATGCCGGCGACGTGGCCGGGCTTCAACGGCGCTCCGGTCCTCATCGTGGCATCTCCCAAGTCCGCTCGC
>CAWUJR010000728.1:0-1948 GCA_963922375.1 uncultured Robbsia sp. | reverse complement strand
CTACCTGCTCTCGACCGCCGCCGACGCGCACGAAGCCGGGCCCACTCCTGATGCGGCGGCCTGCCGATTTCGCCTTACCCGCAGACGCCGCCCCTCTCGCCTTCGAACGATATCCCTATGAAAGCGCCCGCGCAGCCCTCCTCCTCCTCTTCGCCGGCCGCCGGTATCGACACCGACCTCGACCCGCGCCAGGCATTTCGCGCCGATAAAGCGGCGCAGATCGACAAATACCGTGTCAGCGGCAAGATCGATTCGCTGATGCGCGGTCTCGCGCGTCTGGCCGATCGCGTGCTGACCGATCTCTGGCACGACTGCCACTTACCCGGCGGCCTGACGCTCGTGGCCGTGGGCGGTTATGGGCGAGGCGAACTGGCGCCGCACTCGGACATCGATATTCTGGTGCTCCTGCCGGCCGAGCCGGACGAAACGCTCGCGTCACGGCTCGAGCGCTTTATCGGCGGCGCGTGGGACTACGGACTGGATATCGGCAGCAGTGTGCGGACGATCGATCAGTGCCTCGACGAAGCGGCTGCCGATATCACCGTGCAGACGTCGCTGTTGGAATCGCGTCGAATCGTCGGGAATTCGCAGCTGTTCGAGCGATTTTCGCGGGAATTCCAGAAACATCTGGAGCCGCGGACGTTCTTCCAGGCGAAAGTACTGGAAATGCGCCAGCGCCATGCGAAGTATCAGGACACGCCCTACAGCCTCGAACCAAATTGCAAAGAGAGCCCCGGTGGTCTGCGCGACCTGCAAGTGATCGTCTGGATGGCGAAAGCCGCCGGCTTCGGTTCGACCTGGGCCGAGTACGAGCAATCGGGACTGATCACCGCTCATGAGGCGCAGGAACTCAGACGCAACGAATTCTTTCTGAAGACATTGCGCGCACGTTTGCATATCCTGGCCAATCGGCGGCAGGACGTGCTGGTATTCGATCTGCAAACCGCACTCGCCGAAGCGTTCGGCTATCGGGCCACCGCCAGTCGCCGTGCGAGCGAACCGCTGATGCGTCGATATTACTGGGCGGCAAAAGCGGTGACGCAGCTCGAGACAATCCTGATCCAGAACATCGAGGCGCGACTCAATCCGGATCAAAGCGGCGTCACGCGCGTCCTGTCGAAGAACTTCGTCGAAAAACAGGGCATGATCGAGATCGTGTCCGACGACCTGTTCGAACGCGATCCGACCGCGATCCTGGAAGCGTTCCTGCTTTACGAAAAGATACAGGGGGTGAAGGGCCTGTCGGCCCGCACGTTGCGCGCACTGTACAACGCCCGCCACGTGATGACGCTGAGCTGGCGTCGCAATCCGGAAAACCGACGCTTATTCCTGGAAATCCTGAAGCAGCCGTCGGGTATCACGCATGCGTTGCGGCTGATGAATCAGACCAGTGTGCTCGGCAGCTATTTGACCAACTTCGGACGTATCGTCGGGCAGATGCAGCACGATCTTTACCACGTCTACACGGTCGATCAGCATATCCTGACCGTGTTGCGTAATATTCGTCGCTTCGGCAGCACTGAGCACGGTCACGAATACCCGTTTTGCAGCGATCTGTTCGCCAATTTCGAGCGACCGTGGGTGCTCTATGTTGCGGCACTGTTTCACGATATCGCAAAGGGTCGCGGCGGCGATCATTCGACGCTGGGCGTCGTGGATGCCCGCCGCTTCTGCCGCGAACACGGCATCGATGAGGCAGACACCGCATTGATCGCCTGGCTGGTCGAGCATCATCTAACGATGAGCCAGGTCGCGCAAAAGCAAGATACGACCGATCCGGCCGTCATCAATGCGTTCGCCGACCTGGTCGCGAGCGACCGCCGGCTGGCGGCCCTCTACTTGCTGACCGTCGCCGACATTCGCGGCACCAGTCCGAAGGTCTGGAACGCGTGGAAGGCGAAATTGCTCGAAGACCTGTACCGGCTGACGCATCAGGTGCTGGGCGGTG
>CAWUJR010000727.1:0-1950 GCA_963922375.1 uncultured Robbsia sp. | reverse complement strand
GACGTCCGCTCAACGAAACTACCGGCACGACTGACATGGGCGGCGACGTGCCAACGGCATCGGCGGCATCTGAAGATGCGTTGGCAGCTGCTTGGTCGGTCGGCATGTCGCGTTTTGGCCTCTGTGTCTGATCACCCGTCATAAGCACCAATTGTTCCGTATATGGAATGATGTTCTGCATATGGATAATTATAGAGACATCCTCACCGCGTCAAAAATAAAATTTATCGCTGGAGGACTGTTAGACGACGGGAAGAGAGGGGCGAGACAGGGTAATGCGAAGCGGTGCGATGAGGCGGGGCTACAAAACCGCGCGGAGAAGCGGCGCTATGAAGCGGGCTGCATGCCGTCCCATCGACGCGCAATAGCCAGCAGCAGCGGCAGCAACACGCCCCACCCCAGGCCCAACGCAATCAGCGCGGATGTCGGATGCGGAAACGTTGCCGCACCCAGGGCGACCCCACCCTGGAATGACAAAGGACCGCCCAGCGCGCCGAGCAGACAGGCAAGCCATAAGTGCGGCTTGAGCCAGTTGAAGAGCACATTGAATTGCATTGCAAACAACACCCACAGCGCCAGAATCCAATACGGCGCGGTCCCTGGAATGAGTATTCCGTTCGGATAAAGCAGCAAGCCGGATCGGACCAGGTAACTTTCCCAGACGGACGCCAAGATCAGCGTCACCATCAGCAGCCGTATCTCTGTAGCGGGACGCACCGCACAGCAGAGGTGGTAACAAAGCGCTGCGGCCACGAACACCACGCTCAACCAGGGAAGATGCCGCGCGGCACCGAGCACACAGACGAACCAACCGACGTGACAGAACGCGACATAGAACAGCTTGTTTGCCGCGCGATGCTTGGGTTGCGTATGAACGTCGATAACGGGTGGCACAAGCAGCGTTTTTTTATACGTACGACGAGAGAAGTTCAGCGACCGCTTCCTTCGCGGCGGCCACGAGATGCACGGCTTACGGCTAGAATAAGGTCGGCTGCCCTCGTATGCGGCGAACCGGGTGGTCGCGATGCGTAAGCGTTCGCCGAACTCGACGAGATTATCATGCGCCGCCCTGTTACCGCTTTACATGCTACCTCACCTGGCAGATGGGATGTCATCTCATCGGCCAGGCCACGTCCCGCATCACACGCTGCTTTGCACGCCGCTTCAGATTTTGCTTCACGCCTTGCTTCACCTCTTGCCTCCGAGCCGCCTGCGCAGCCGCCGTCACATTCGGCCTTGAAAAGCGCGCGGTGGATATCGGCAGGATGGGTCGCCTCCCTCGTCGCGATGGCGCTATTCACCGGCTGCGCCAGCACGCCGCCGAACCCTAATCCGTTGCGCGACGCGCCGTTACAGATCGCCTCGCTCGACCTGCCCCGCTATATGGGCCGCTGGTATGTGATCGCCAATATTCCGTACGTCGCCGAGCGCCGCTTCGTCGGTAGCTATGCGCAATGGGACTTGCGCAGCGACGGCAGGATCGACGATGCCTATTACGGGCACGAGCGGACGTTTGATGGCGCACTGAAGCACTATCAATTCATCGATACCGTCGTACCGGGCAGCGGCAACGGTAAGTGGCGTGTGCAGCTGTTCTGGCCCGTGACCGTGACCCAACTGACCCTCTATGTCGATCCCGACTATCGCTACACGATTCTCGGCTATCCCGGTAAGTCGCTTGGCTGGATTTTCGCGCGCGATCCCAAAATGGACGACGCCACCTACCAGTCGTTATTGCAGCGGCTGGCAAGCATGGGCTACGACACGTCCCGCTTCCAACGCGTCGCACAGTTTCCCGAGCAAATCGGCTTACCCGGCTTTCAATCGCCGAACGCGCATTGATGGGGACCATGACGGGGGCATTGACGGAAGCGTTGATGGGGTCAATGGTGGAGCATTGATGCACGCAGCGACTGCGGCATCGACGGCGGCATCGACGGCGGCATCGAC
>CAWUJR010000726.1:0-1951 GCA_963922375.1 uncultured Robbsia sp. | reverse complement strand
GTGGCGTTTGCGCCTGCTGCGGCGCACGTGTCGGCGCGGCCTGCTGTTGCGAGACCATATTCGACTGCCGGCCCATGCTCCGGCTGCTGCCCATACGGCGCGCCTCGGCATCCTGTGTCACGGTCATGAATACCAGCGCACCCACGATCGCCAGCGCACCAAGACGCGCTACGGATGCCGACGACCACTTCAGGAACGACGGGCGGACGTCGGATCGAAACCAGGTTCGCCACCCGGATCGAAGCAAGCCACTACGTTCGTTTGACATTCAAGAACCTCTCAAAGTAATGCATCGGTGAAAGCTGCTGAACAGACCGCCCTTCCCCACACCGGCGACCCTATCGGTGTCCGCTCCAATCAGTCTGACACGTTGCTACCGTGACCGCGCAAACCGCGGCCGTATGGCAACGAAAATGGACCAATGGACCAACGGACCTACTGACGATGGGAATCGGACAGGCAAAGAGGTGCGATGAAAGGCGTTAGCTTTCAATTAGCATACAGCGCGAGGCGACTGATGTAAATCAGAATTTGGTGCCCTGGTGCAACGCGACGATGCCGCCGGACAGATTGAAATACTGCACGGCCTCCAGGCCCGCCTGCTCCATCAAGGTTTTCAGCGTGTCTTGATCCGGATGCATGCGGATGGATTCCGCCAGGTAGCGGTAGCTTTCGGCATCGCCCGCGATCTTCTGGCCGAGCCAGGGCAGCAATTTGAAAGAATACAAATCGTAAGCTTTCGACAACGGCTCCCACACTTTCGAGAATTCCAGCACCAGCACTTTGCCGCCCGGTTTCAGGACTCGCCGCATCTCAGCCAGCGCAGCATCCTTGTGCGTCATGTTGCGCAAACCAAAGGCGACGGTGACCACATCGAAATAATGATCGGGAAACGGGAGTTTTTCGGCGTCACACAACAGGGTCGGGGTGACGATGCCCTTGTCCAGCAAGCGATCCCGGCCCACACGGACCATCGATGCATTGATGTCGGTCAGCCAGACCTCACCGGTCGGGCCCGCCGCTTTCGCGAACGCCTTCGCGAGATCGCCGGTACCACCGGCGATGTCCAACACTTTCTGCCCGGCGCGCACATTGGCTCGCCCGATCGTGAAGGCCTTCCAGACGCGGTGCAAGCCCCCGGACATCAGATCGTTCATCACGTCGTACTTATCGGCAACGGAGTGAAAGACGCCTGCCACCTTCTTCGCTTTCTCCTGTTCCTCCACCGTGGTGAAACCGAAATGTGTCTTGCTCATCGCATCGTCCTCTTCTTTGCGCTGCCTGCTTGCATGCTGCCCTGCCCGTCGTGCGTCGGCCATGCATGGCGCGGCGCTCGGTTGCATTCTTGCTGCTGTCGGCTCTGATCGTATGTACTTTTTCTATGACACCGCGTTCTGACGGTACGCCATACTCAACACGTGGTCTTCAACGCCCGGGGTTCAACGCATCGGCCGGTCGCGGTCCAGTCCTGCCGCCTGCAAGCGGTCCAGATACGATTGCCAGATCTGTGCCTGCTGCGTCGCCAGGGTGTATAGATAATCCCACGAGTAAATCCCGCTGTCATGGCCGTCGGAAAACGTCAACTTGACCGCATAGTGACCGATGGCATCGATTCCGATCACCGCAACGTCGCGCTTCCCGGTCTGTAATGTTTCCTGCCCCGGGCCATGTCCTTGCACTTCGGCCGAAGGCGACACGACCCGCAGAAGCTCGAACGGCAAACGGTAACTGCTGCCGTATTGCAGTTCGTATTGCAGCTCGACCACCCGCGATGCCTGATGCAACACGATTCCGGTCGGAATCGGCGTGTCTTTCTGAAGTCCCGCCATTACGATACCTCGTCGTCTGCCGCATTGTCCCCGCTGTTGCGCGAAAGCACCAGTCGAAGTGCGAAACTGAGTGCGTCCGCCAGTCCGCGCGCACGTTCGACGCGGGCGGCTTGCGACGCGGG
>CAWUJR010000725.1:0-1954 GCA_963922375.1 uncultured Robbsia sp. | reverse complement strand
GCGGCAATGGCCGCGCCCAGCGGCTGGCCAGCATTCGTGATCCCGACTGCTCGACCCGCCTCATGACGGGGGAACCAGTTCGAGATGGCCTTGTTCGTCGTCGTTCCCATGGGACCTTCGGCGAGGCCGAATGCGATGCGCGACACCATCAGCGTGGCGAAATTACCGGCCAGCGCCGTCGTGCCACAGAAGATCGACCAGAACGCCGCCGCGCCCATGAATACCTTTTTCGGGCCGAACTTATCCGCCGCCCAGCCACCGACAAAGCAGAACAAGCAATAGCCGAGAAAGAAGCTGCTGAAAAGCAACCCCATCTGCGCATCGCCGATATGCAGGTCTGCCTTCATGATCGGCGCAGCAACCGATAATGCCGCGCGATCCAGATAGTTCAGCAACCCGGCGAAAAACAGCAACGCGCCAATCACCCAACGATAATGCGACTTCATGTCCCCTCCTTGCTATCCCCGTCTTGTGGCAATGCCGCAGACCGTCAGGTTCGACCGGCGCCAATCGATACGTAGTCGATTGTATGCCGCTTCATGACGTCCAGGTCGGGCGAAAATCCAAGACCCGGCGTGCTTGGCAGTGTCAGCGATGGCGCGAATGCCTGCGCCGGATACAGCGTCTCAGGCCACTGAAGCCAGGGAATCTCCAACCACACGTCATCGGGCAGCGTACTGACCAGATGCGCCGTCGCGAGCAAGCCGGCACCGTAATAGAAGCAATGGGGTATCACCTGCACGCCGAAGCGTTGGGCGAGTTGGATGACTTCCAGCACCCCGCTGATCCCGCCAATTTTGGCGACGCTGGGTTGCGCAATATCCACCGCGCGCTGGGTGAAGTACGACAAAAAACCGGCGACGCCCGATGCGTTTTCCCCGGCGGAAATCGGCACGCCCGCTTCCCGCACACGCGCCAGTCCCGCCGCATCGTCCGGTGGCCACACCGGTTCTTCGATCCAGCCAAGACCCAACGGTTGCAGCGATGCCGCACGCACCCGGGCGGTGTCGACATCCCATGGACAATTCACATCGACCATCAATGCGGCATCGGCCGGCAGTGCCTCGCGCGCCGCAGCAATCGCCACGGGCTCGGTCTCATGCAGCTTCATTTTGCGGAAACCAGCGCCATAGGCCCGCTGCACCTGATAGGCGACCTCGATAGGGTCGTTGTCGTAGCTCACCAGACTGGCATACACATCGACACGATCTCGCGACGCGCCCAGCAACCGATTCAGCGGCAAACCGGCCGCCTGCGCGCATAGATCCCACAGCGCAGTGTCGATCGCGGAAAGCGCGAACAAAACCGGGCCCGTGCGTCCAAACGCATGGAATGCCTGGTGCGCGGCCGTCAGCGCAGCCGCGAAGCTCGCCGGATCGTCTGTCACCTCAGTACCGATGAAAAACCGCCCAACGGGCCCGGCCAGCGCCGCGAACGTCACCGGATTGATCAAATGGCCGAACGCTTCGCCCCATCCGGCGCGTCCGTCGTCGGTACTGAGTTTGACCAGCAGCGTCTCCATCTGCTGGAGCGTGCGTGACGCAGCGTTGAAGGCATCCGCCGGCACTGCCGACGAATGGGACCCCGGCAGCGACTGCCCGACGTCTCGCCGACCGGCGTCGAACGGCATGGCCGCCCGGAAAATCTCTATTTGCGTAATCCGCACGCTCTATCCTTCAAGTCCAGGATCGAAAAGATGACCATTGCTATTTGTACGTCATCGTATAACAAAATAGTGATCCCGACATGTTCGGGCTTACCCTCGCATTGGCCGCCCACGGACCCAACGCCGGGGGTACGCACCGAAGCGTCTTTGCTACACCGAAACGCGCTATGCGCCGCATTTGCTGCGCCAGCCAAGTCATCGCCATTGACCTTGCATACGGCTGTTCGCCGGGTGGGCCCTCTCGCCAGCCCTCCCGCCAGCCCTAGTGCCAGCCCGGTCGCTAGCCGC
>CAWUJR010000724.1:0-1957 GCA_963922375.1 uncultured Robbsia sp. | reverse complement strand
CGAGCATGGCCTGCTGCATCCGCGCGCGCGCCGTCTCGCCTGCCGGGTTGTCCGTCGCCCGATGGGCGGAGAGCAGGCTGGTCGCTATCACGGCCACAACCGTCACCAACACGGTTACTGCAGCGAGCACAGCTAGCCAGATGGGAAGGGATTTCGAGCGACGGAGGGCGATGGGCATGTCAGAACTGCGCAAAAAGAAGCCGACTTGACGCCTGCTCTGCACGTATTGGAATCAACAGCGGATACGCGAACATAAAGGAACAAGGCACCACAGTAAAGCGCTCGGCTGCGTTGATATCGTCAAAGTCGAATTTAAGCGCGTCGCGCGGCGATGTCCATCGGCAATGTGTTGCGTTGCGCCGTCGGTTGTAACGGCGTGTAACGCCTTGACGTTGCAGGAAATCCTTGATCCTGCCCGCGCAATGACGGGTTCAAGCAGGGGCTGACCGTCGCGCGGCGTCTGAGCGCGACGCACCATGACATCGAAAAATCAGAAATGAACAAGCGGTGAACGACAAAAAGCGGGAGAAAAAACGGCGAAATAAGACGAAGCACATTGATTCACTAAAATACTGAATCACCAAATAGAATGAATTTGTCTTTTCAATCGTCCTGCGGTGAAATGACCGCTTTTCCGCTGATAGGCGAACGCGATGGCCCGCCCTAAATTTCTTCCCGACAACTTCACGCTCTCACTGGTCGCCACGGTGGTAGTGGCGAGCTTTCTGCCTGCCCACGGCGTGGGTGCAGTGATCTTCGGGCATCTGACGACGGTCGCGATCATGCTGCTTTTCTTTCTGCATGGGGCAAAGCTGCCACGCGAAGCGCTCGTCGCCGCGGTGGTACATTGGCGCCTCCATTTGCTGATCGTTTGCAGCACGTTCGTGATGTTTCCGATGTTGGCCGTCGTCCTCAAACCGGTCCTGTCACCGTTGGTCACACCGGCCCTCTACACCGGGGTCCTGTTCACCTGCATGCTGCCGTCCACGGTCCAATCATCGATCGCGCTGACATCGATCGCAAAAGGCAACGTACCGGCGGCCGTGTGTTCTGCATCGGCGTCCAGCGTCTTGGGCATCTTCATTACGCCGTTGCTCGCAAGTCTCATTTTGTCGACACACGGCAATGCGGGCGGCTCACCGCTGTCGATGATCGGCAGCATCGTCATGCAGCTGCTGGTGCCGTTCGTCGCCGGACAAATTGCGCGGCATTGGATTGGTGCGTGGGTGACGCGGAACAAGGCGATGCTGAAGCTGGTCGACAACAGCTCGATCATTCTCACGGTGTATAGCGCATTCAGCGCGGCGGTCATCGAAGGGCTGTGGCACCAGATTCCGCCGGTGGCAATCGGTGGGCTGATTCTGGTGAATCTGATCCTGTTGGCGATCGCGCTCGCGACGACGACCATCGTCAGCAAGCGCCTGGGCTTTTCCAAGGCGGATCGGATCACGATCATGTTCTGCGGCTCGAAAAAGAGTCTGGCCGCCGGGGTGCCAATGGCGAAAGTCCTGTTCGCCGGCATGGCAGGGGGCGCCGGCGCTATCGTGCTGCCACTGATGCTGTTTCATCAGATTCAGTTGATGGTCTGCTCGGTGCTGGCCCAGCGCTTTGGCGCGCGCGATGTCACACTGGACGACAACGCCGATCAGGCCGCATCGATCGGCGCCCCCTGACCGGATCGACGTACGGCTGCAGCAGCGTTCGCCGGCTGCCTGCAGCGGGCATGCTCCTGCGTTGGCACCCGCATACCCTGCACGGCTCCCGCATTGCAGGCAGCGAAGATCGCCTGCGTCGACCCGGTCGATGACGATATCGACAACAGATCGACAGCAGCAGATCAACGACATGAGGAGCCGTGCATGAATGATTACGCGCAGTGGGACCCATCAGGTACGGATCGGGTCATCGCCGGTGACGGAACACCCGAAGCGGCATGGCAGGCCTGGCCGGGACTGCA
>CAWUJR010000723.1:0-1969 GCA_963922375.1 uncultured Robbsia sp. | reverse complement strand
CCGATACCGATATGAATGGCATGACGCAGCGCGGTGCGCGCCAAATCCAGGATCACGCCGCCATTATGCCCATGGCGTGCCAGTTCGGCGAGCAGAGCCGTCTGATCTTGACGATTGACAAGAATTTGCGGATTCGCGACCCGAGACAGCCAAGGCAGTGCATCGACATGCGCCAAACCGGTATGCACCGCACTCGCATAGAGATGTGCGACCAGCGCGCCGGTCAGCGCCGCGCCCATCATGCCGCCGATCATTCTGAGCGATTGCAGCATGGCGGTGACGGTGCCGAATTGCTGCCGCCCGGCTTGCTCCTGACCGAAGGTCGTCAGGTTCGGGAGCACCAGCCCGAGACCCAGACCGCCAAACGCCATCGCCACAGCCAACGCCGCATGCGGCATCGACGGCCCCGCCAGCGCGACGCCCACACAGCACAGCGTCAGCAGCACGAAACCGATTGTCAGCATGACTGTCGGCGTTGAGATCCGCGTCACAAGTCGACCGTTGACGAGACTGCCCACCGTGATGCAGACGACCAACGGGGTGACGATCAGGCCCGCTGTGCCGGGACTCATGCCGAATCCGCCCTGGAACAGCAGCGGTGCATAGAACAGCAGCGAGAACATCGAAAAACCGGCCATCAGGGCCAACAGAAACAACGACGCCAACTTCGGATCGCGAAACATCCTCAGCGGAAGAATCGGATTCTGCACCTTGCTTTCCCATGTCCAGAGCGCCGCACCCGCCAGTACGGTGACCAGCATCAGCAGCCAGGACGACACGGTCAAACCGTCCTTCGGCACCTGCTCGACCGCCAGTTGCAAGCCGCCCAACGTCAGCGCCAGCAGGACGACGCCCAACCCGTCCAGACGGACCGGCCCGGCGTGCTCGCGGTGACGTACCCACGGCAGAAAGCGCCAGACGAAGAATAACGACACCAGCCCGACCGGCAAATTGACATAGAACACCGAGCGCCAGCCGTACGATTGCGTCAGTACGCCACCCAGCGTCGGGCCGACCGCATTCGCAATGCCGAACGCGGCACTCATGATCGCCTGCCAGCGCAAACGCGTATGCGGCACCGGGAACAGGTCCGGAATACTGGCAAACGCAGTGCCTACGAGCATGCCGCCACCGACCCCTTGCAACGCGCGCGCGCCGATCAACATCGGCATGCTGGTCGACAGACCGCACAGCAACGAGGCGCCGGTGAACGTGACGATCGATGCCATGACGAATGGCTTGCGCCCGAAGTCATCGCCAAGACGACCGAATATCGGCACGGTCACGACCGACGCCAGCAAATAGGCGGTCGCAATCCACGCATATAGCCGAAAGCCTTGCAGCTCCGCGACAATCGTCGGCAAGGCGGTACCGACGACCGTTTGGTCCAGCGCGACGAGCATCGTGACAAAAGCGATGCCGAGGGTGGCCAGCAATGACGCGCGAAACGGCCGATCGGCCGTATGGGTGGGCGCGACGACGGAAGGGGCGGCAGGACGAGCAGCGGGCATGAGCGCGGTTTATTGTTTGTGCTGTCAAATTATTGCATGCCCACAGCGTGACCGCCTACTCTGGTTTGCGCTAATCCGGCGGTATGATGGAAACGAGTCCACGCTTGTTTGCCTACACCATGCTCGCTACCGATACGCTTTCCCCCGACCATCTCGCCGAACTCCGTGCCGCCCGCGCACGGCTCGAGCACCCTGGATTCACGGTCAAACTGGCGTCGAAGATCGGCGCGCCGATCGAAAAGCTGCTTGCGCGACTGCCCGGAGTGACAAGCCAATTAGTGAACGACGCCACCCGCGTTGCATTGGATAAATGCCTGTGGCTGGCGATCAAGACGATTCGCATGCCATCAGCCTCGGCCATCGCTGCCGGCGGCCATGCCACCGCTGCGTTGGACGGCACGCTGCCGGGCAACGCCACGAATGTCACGAACGTTGCAGCCAGCGGCAGGCCGGTCGAT
>CAWUJR010000722.1:0-1974 GCA_963922375.1 uncultured Robbsia sp. | reverse complement strand
CCGCCGCGCAGCAAGCGACCCGCCGCGTCAGCGACCCCTCTTCGTTTTTCAGGATTTATCGATGACTATCACCAAGGACCCCGTCGACGTCGTCATCGTCGGCTTGGGTTGGACCGGCTCCATCATGAGTATCGAGCTGGCCAAAGCGGGCCTGACCGTGGTTGCGCTTGAGCGCGGCGACGATCGGACCAGTGCGGATTTCGCTTATCCGAAGGCGGCCGACGAGCTGCAATTCGGCGTGCGCCATAAACTGATGCAACGTCCGAAGCAAACATCGATCACCGTGCGTCGCGACATGCAGCAAACCGCGCTGCCTACCCGCTTGCTCGGCTCCTTCCTTCCTGGCGACGGTGTCGGCGGTGCCGGGCTGCACTGGACCGGCCAGTTGATGCGCGCACGCCCGACCGATCTCATGCTCGGGACCTTTGCGCGCGAGCATTATCGCAAAGGCCAGTTGCAGGAAGACATGAATGTCCAGGACTACGGCGTCACCTATGAAGAGCTCGAGCCGCATTACGACTTCTTTGAAAAAGTGTGTGGTCTGTCAGGGCAAGCCGGCAATGTACAAGGCAAGTTGATCGATGGCGGCGACATCTTCGAAGGGCCGCGCTCGAATCCCTATCCGTTGCCGCCGCTGGAAGATAGCCTGAGTAGCGCGATGTTCGACAAGGCCGCGCGCAACCTCGGCTACCATCCGTTTCCGAATCCGTCGGCGGCGGTCTCGCGCCCGTGGACGAACCCGTACGGGATGCAACTGGGCCCGTGCAATTACTGTGGCTTCTGCAGCTTCTATGCATGCGTGAACTTTTCGAAAGCGTCGCCGCAGACGACGATTCTGGATGCGGTCAAACGCATGCCGAACTTTTCGTATCGCACGAACAGCGAAGTGGTGCGTGTGGAAATGAGCGAGGACAGGAAAACGGCGAAGGGCGTCACGTACATCGATGCAGACGGCAAGGAAACGTTCCAGCCGGCCAAGATGGTCGTGCTCGCGTCCTTCCCATTCGGCAACGTACGGCTAATGTTGTTGTCCGGCATCGGCAAGCCCTACGATCCGGTGCAAAACACCGGTGTCGTCGGGCGCAATTACGCATGGCAAATGGGGAGCGGCTTGCAGCTCTATTTCAAGAATCTGGAGTTCAATCCGTTCGCCACCGCTGGTACTACCGGCAAGATGATCAGCGATTTCGCACCAGGCACTTACGATAGCGCCGCACTGGGGTTTATTGGTGGCGCAAAACTGCACGGTTCGCAGCCCACCGGCTCGCCGATGAAACATCCGCTACCGAAAAGCACGCCGAAGTGGGGTGCGGGATGGAAGACGTCGCTGCGCGAGAACTACGGCCACCATATGGCGGTGTCGATGAGCCTGAGCAATATGTCGTATCGCGGCGTCTATCTCGACCTCGACCCGACGTATAAGGATCCGCATGGTCGGCCGCTGCTGCGCATGACGTTCGACTGGCAGCAGAATGAATTGAAGATGGCGCAATTCATGGGCGACAAGCTGCGAACGATCGCAAAGGAATTGAAGCCAGACGTCCTGGACGACACCGTGATCAAACCGGACGCCCATTTTCAGAATGCCAGCTATGTCTCCACGCATAATCTCGGCGGCGCATCGATGGGCACCGACCCGCGCACCTCAGCGGTCAATCGCTACCTGCAGAGCTGGGATGTGCACAACGTGTTTGTCGTGGGCGGCAGTGCGTTTCCGCAAAACCTGCAGAACAACCCGACCGGGACGATCGGCGCACTGACCTATTGGTCAGCAAAGGCGATCGTCGAGCAATACATAAAAAATCCAGGCCCACTGGTGCAGGCTTAAGCGAGCGAAACGATGATCAGAAAAACCATGTTGCATGCGTCGAAGACCGCGCGCGTGCTGACCGGCGTTGCATTGAGCGCCGGCGCGCTGTGGACTGCGCTGTCTCCAGCCATCGCGCACGCCGATGCTCCAATCGGTCATGCGAT
>CAWUJR010000721.1:0-1982 GCA_963922375.1 uncultured Robbsia sp. | reverse complement strand
ATCGCGTATCCGCATCTGGCGCGCAATCCGATTCATATGATCGCGCCGGCGCTCGCCGCGTTGACCGGCATCGTCTGGGACGAAGGGAACGCATACTTTCCGCCGACCAGTTGGCAAGTGTCGAACTACCACGCGGGCACTGGCGCGACGAATGTGATCGCCGGTGATGCGGTGATCGATTTCAATTTCCGCTTCTCGACCGAAAGTACCGTCGACGGACTGAAATCGCGTGTACGCGACACGCTGCTGCAAAACGGCTTGAGCGACACCGATTTCTCGATCGACTGGAACCTGAGCGGCCAACCGTTCCTGACGCCGAAGGGCACGCTGTCCGATGCCGTCGCGCAGGCGATCCGCGCCGAAACTGGCATCAACACCGCGCTGTCGACGACCGGCGGCACGTCGGATGGACGCTTCATCGCGACGTTATGCGAACAGGTCGTCGAGTTCGGCCCGATCAATGCCACGATCCATAAAATCGACGAACATATCGAGATCGCCGATATCGAGCCCCTCAAGAACATCTATCGCCGCGTGCTGGACACGCTGATTGCTTAATTGATCGCCTGACTGAGCGCTTGTGTGCTGCTTGTGTGCTGCTCTCGTGCTGATTTCCTGCTCAGTGAGTACCGATGCCGTGCTTAGTTCATTCGCGTATGAAGCCTCGAATCGGTGTTCGCATGAGGTCTCATACGCGCGCTTGCACGCTTGCCGCTCTCCCCGTTTTCACCCGTCAGATGTTAATGTTGATGCTGACGACTTACTAAGGCGCGCCCCATGTCGACGCAATCCCCGACGCAACATCCATTTTCGACACTCCGTGACCTGCTGCGCTTCGCAGTGACCCGCTTCGGCCAGGCCAAACTGGCCTTCGGTCACGGCAATGCCAACGCGTACGACGAGGCCGCTTACCTGCTGCTGCATACGCTCAGCCTGCCGCTGGACATGCTCGACCCGTTCCTGGACGCCGCGTTGACCGACGACGAGATCGTCAAGGTTCTCGATGTCATCGAGAAACGCGCAACCGATCGCATCCCGGCGGCCTATTTGACGCAGGAAGCCTGGCTGCACGGCTATCGCTTCTACGTCGATGAACGCACGATCGTGCCCCGCTCGTTGATCGCCGAACTACTGCTCGAACGTCTATCGCCGTGGGTCAGTCATCCTGACAATATCGACTCGGTCCTCGAGTTGTGCACCGGCTCGGGCTGCCTGTCGATCATGGCGGCCGACGCCTTCCCGGATGCTCAGGTGGACGCGGTGGACATCAGTGCCGACGCGCTCAATGTCGCCCGGCGCAATGTCGACGACTACGATATGGGCAATCGGATTTCGCTGTTCCAGGGCGACCTGTATGCACCGCTACCCGCCGGACGTCGCTATAAGTTGATTTTTGCGAATCCGCCGTATGTGAACAGCGTTTCGATGAGCAAGCTACCGACCGAATATCGCCGTGAACCGGAACTCGCATTGGCAGGCGGCGACGACGGCATGGACATCGTGCGTCGTATCGTCGAGCACGCGCGTCCGCACTTGAGCGACGACGGCGTGCTGGTGATCGAGATCGGCAACGAACGTCGCTACGCGGAAGCAGCATTCGGTGGTCTCGACCCGGTGTGGCTCTCCACCAGCGCGGGCGACGACGCCGTGTTCCTGTTGCACGCCGGCGACCTGCCCGACTGATGCACTTCAGTCTGATCGGCATTGGTTCGGTCGTTCTGTTGATTCATCTGACAGGCGGCCTAGCGGCGATCCACGCGGTCGTCTACACACGGACGTCGCAAGGCGCGGTCGCCTGGGCAGTGGCATTGGTCACGATGCCGTATCTGACATTGATCCCGTATCTGTTCCTGGGTCAGAGCCACTTCGCGGGTTATATCGATGCGCGACGCAGTGGCAACCGCCAATTACGGGCATTGTCGGCGCTGCCCGATACGCCCGCCGACCCGGAAGCACAGCAACGCGCGACGGCCGCGCTCAGC
>CAWUJR010000720.1:0-1985 GCA_963922375.1 uncultured Robbsia sp. | reverse complement strand
TATTAGGTCCTATCCCACATCCTTGCAAGCACTTTTTGATGAAATGATGAAAATCAGAAGAATGTACCGCTGAGGCCCAGATCCGTGCCACGCTCTACGTCTTGCCGAAGCTAGTGAAGCGAGGTGCTGCATCCTGCTCGTGCGGGAACATTGGCTTCCCCCCATCGGACAGCGCGACCTTCTCGATGGCGACATCGGAGAATGAAGCGGGAGCATAGACCCAATTGCGGGGCGGACCGGCGGGCGACCATTCCAATGGCGGAGCGAACACCCACGCCGCCGTAGACTGGGACGCATCATGCGATTCCCCGCGGGCCTCCTTGGCGAGAGAAGGTGGGACGCTCCGCCCGATAAATCGAGTCAATAGCGACTTTGACCTCTTGATAGCACGGCCCGTTCTGACAAAGGCAATACGCTTTGCAAAACCGCCTTTTCGTAGACGTTTTCGCGCCAAGTGCCGTTCTGCGCGGGATGCGCGCGGGTCAGTCAGCACCGCCTCCCAGGAGGCAAACTTAAGGTTCCATTTATTTGCATTTGTCGAATCGCGCGTCGGAAGGGGCGCGTTCTTGCCTCCCTGGAATTTGGCGCTCATCGCCACACGCGAAACGGTGTGCTCAGCTTGTATCGCCGCCGTGCTCCGTGTGGGACGAATACCGAACAAGCGTTTTACACCCATAGACTCACTCCGAAAGGCAGAGGTATACAAAGTAAGAGAGCGTGGCGCCGTCATACAGGCTCGACGCGTTCTGCCCTGATGATTTTGATCTATATTTACATTTTGCTTTCAATCAAACTTGCGAAAACCGTCAGCAAATCAGCTAAACTTTCTCGCGTCATATAACAACGTATATAACGACCCAGAGGAGCGATCGGTGAACATCCTGTCAAGACGTACGGTGATCCGGGCGACGCTCGCGTCTGCCTTACTTTATGCGGCGTCCTTCAATCCGGCTTTCGCTGAAGACCAGACGGTGAGCGTCTTGTATGCCGGCTCACTGGTCAATGCGATGGAGCGGAGCATCGGCCCGGCGTTCACACAGGCCACTGGCATTGCGTTCGAAGGCTATGCGGCCGGATCCAATAAAATCGCCAACGAAATTAAAGGCCAATTGCGTCGTGGCGACGTCTTTATCAGCGCGAGTCCCAAGGTCAATGCGTCGCTGATCGGTGCCGCCAATGGCAATTGGGTCAGCTGGTATTTGAATTTTGCCGAGTCGCCCCTCGTGATCGGCTATAACCCGGACAGCAGCTACGCCAAGGCGATCCGAACACAACGTTGGGACCGCGCGCTGGCGATGCAAGGCATCCGGATCGGCCGGACCGATCCGAAGCTCGATCCGAAAGGACAATTCACGGTCGCCCTGGTTCAACATGCGGCGGCACTCTATAAGAAGCCGGATCTGGAACAGCAGATTCTTGGCTCGGGAGACAACCCAGAACAGGTCTTGCCGGAAGAGACGCTGGTGGGCCGCCTGCAATCCGGCCAATTGGACGCGGGGTTCTTCTATTCGACTGAAACGACCGACCTGAAGATTCCCGCCGTGGCACTCCCGGACGAATTGAAGGAGAAGGCACAGTACACGCTGACGATCCTGAATCGCGCCGCGCATCCGGACGCGGCGGCACGTTTTGTGGACTTTCTGTTAAGCACACAAGGACAGGCGCTGTTAAAGGCACGCGGTATCGATATCGTTGCTCCGACGGTCGTCGGCGATGCGGCGGCATTGCCGTCATCGGTCAAAGCCCAACTGGATTCGACGAAATAACGCGGGCGACGAACCAGGTCATAGCGTGACAAATGGCTCAAATGTGAGCGACGGTCCCGATTCAACGTTCAGCGATCCACCAGGCCACGCGTCGCGCGCCGCCCGCTACCGACACGCGCGCCTGTTTCCGCTCGGGTGGTTAGGCGCGCTGCTGACGCTCTATCTGATAGCGCCTTTGGTCGCTAGCCTGCCGAGAATGGCGGCAGCGGATTGGGCGTC
>CAWUJR010000719.1:0-1990 GCA_963922375.1 uncultured Robbsia sp. | reverse complement strand
CGGCGTCGGCGGTGCCCACATGGATCGTATCGGCCGCTTGTCTGCCGTCACCACGGGGCCACGCCGCGTCGGACGAACCGTCGTGTCCCCCGTGCTCCCCGTGCCCGACCTTTCCCGGCTGCCCCTCATGGCCGCCCTCAGCGTTCCTGTGGCGCGACGGCAGGTACAACAGACCGAGTGCACCCGCGTAGTCGGCGATCTCGATATAGCATTGTGCAACGGCCGCGGTCGCGTGGCGCCAGGGTTTGCGGCGCCATACCAACGCCGTCATGACGATCGACCATACCCCGCCGCCGATGAAAAAACCGGCATACGCGGTGCTCGCGGCCAGCGTCGGTGTGGGCAATTCGGTCGACACGACGAAGCCGGCCGACACCAAGGTACCGATGATCGCCGCCGCGGGCCCCCACACTTGGGCGAAGCTCGCGAGCGCACAGCAGACGAACGTCAGCGGCAGCAACAACCAGAGGATATGCTGGGCACTGCTGCCGAGAAAGCAGTACAGCGCGCCGATGACCGCGACCCAGCCCATCGCCTGCAGACGTCGGGGCAACGGGCCACCCGGATCCGCGAAGCAGGACCAGAACGCCGCAATGGCAGACCAGCCAAGCCGGGGCTCGCCCAGCAACACTGCTGCAATGGCAGGGGCAGCGCTGACGATGGCGGCGTGCCCGGCATCGGCCCACGGGAGATCACGAAAGATCGAACGCGCTCGGGAGGGCAGAACACTCATAGAGTCAGATAATGGGCGCGAGTAGGAGACGCTCTGGCGTCGACGCTGCAGACCACGTCAAGCCAACGTCGGGGTCAACGGCAAACACGGAGCAGTGAGAGCATACCCCGGATGCCAGCTTGTCGCGAGGCGACAGTCATCCGCAGATCGGACAATAATGTAAATCAAATCTTCTCATCGGAGCGACGCTCATGCTTGGAAAACGCACACTCGGCCAGCAGGGCCTTGAAGTCTCAAAAATCGGTCTCGGCTGTATGGGCATGAGTCAGTCGTATGGCCCGGCTGACGAAGCCGAAGCGATCGCGACCATCCATCGCGCATTGGATCTGGGCGTCACACTGTTCGATACCGCCGAGGTCTATGGGCCTTTCACGAACGAGGCACTGGTGGGCAAGGCGCTCAAAGGCCAGCGACATCGTGCGATCATCGCGACGAAGTTCGGCATGCGCATCGAAGACGGCAAGGTGACCGGTCTGAACAGCCATCCGAAGCATATTCGACAGGTCGTCGACGAATCCCTCGGGCGATTGGGCATCGATCATATCGATTTGCTCTACCAGCACCGCATCGACCCCGCCGTGCCGATCGAAGATGTCGTCGGCGCGATGTCGCAGCTGGTCGAGCAGGGAAAGGTCCGCTTTCTCGGGTTATCGGAAGCAGGCGAAAGCAACATCCGGCGTGCCCATGCGACATTCCCGATCTCGGCGGTGCAGAGCGAATACTCGCTATGGGAGCGCAATCTCGAACCGCGTCTGATCGGCGTGCTGCGCGAACTGGGAATCGGTCTCGTCCCGTTCAGCCCGTTGGGGCGGGGCTTTCTGACCGGTACCGCGAAACGCGCAGAAGACTATCCGGAGGACGATTTCCGCCACGACGACCCGCGGCTCAAGGGCGCGAATTTCGACGCGAACATGCAGGCGGCGTCGATCGTTCAGGACATTGCGCGGCACAAGGGCTATAAGCCTGGGCAAATCGCATTGGCATGGGTACTGCACAAAGGCGACGACATCGTGCCGATCCCGGGCACGAAACGCCGGAGTTATCTCGAGGAGAACGTGGCGGCGGGATCGATCACGCTGTCTGTCGACGAAATGGCCGCGCTCGATGCGGCGCTGCCATCCAGCGTCGTGTCGGGCGCACGATATAGCGAAGCACGGATGGCGACGGTCGATCGCTGAACAGGGCATGCCCCGCACTGGTGAACGATGCACCACCGTATTGCGGGTTAACCCGTAGATGCCCCAAAACCCGGCGTGC
>CAWUJR010000718.1:0-1996 GCA_963922375.1 uncultured Robbsia sp. | reverse complement strand
CCGCAGGCCGCCCGCCTGCTCGGAGACTGGCATCTGCCGCTGCTGGACACGGCGGCGCGCGGGGCGATGTTCGCGGTCATGGTCTGCTACGGTGCCGCCGCGCTGATCAATCTGGGCATTCCGGATACGGGCGCCCGATACAAAAAGACCTCGCTGACACAGCCCGCTCTGCTTGTGAAAGATTTCCGTCACGCGTTCGATGTGCTGTGGCACGACCGCCTCGCTCAGATTGTGCTGGCGGTGACCACGTTGTTGTGGGGCGCGGCGGTGACGTTGCAGTTGCTGGTGCTGAAATGGGCGAACAGCGCGCTCGGCATGAACCTCTCAGGCGGTGCCGTACTGCAGGGGGTAATCGGCATCGGGCTGGCCGCGGGCGCGACGCTGGCCGCAACACGCCTGCCGATTCGCAAGTCGATGAGTGCGCTGCCCGTCGGCATCATCACCGGCTTTGCAGTGATCGGCATGGCTTTCTACGACCGCTCCCTCTTCCCGAACGACTGGGCCGTCGCGATCGGCAGTTACCGGATTCCGGTCTATATGTTGCTCGCCTATCCGCTGATGGCCGTGATCGGTGCATTGTCCGGCTTCTTCGTGGTGCCGATGAATGCAGTGCTACAGCATCGCGGCCACGTGCTGCTCAGCGCCGGCCACTCGATCGCGGTGCAGAATTTCAATCAGAACATCGCGGTGCTGCTGATGCTCGGGCTGTACGCACTGATGCTGCACCAAGGAATATCGGTACGCTGGATCATCACGATCTTCGGTGTATTCATTTGCCTGATCATGGGACTGATGATGCGCCGCCATGCAACGAACGTGCGCAAGCACGGCGTGCGCCTGGTGATCCCGGAGCATTCCTGATGCGGCGGCCCGGTATCACGGGTGCCGCAGCATCGCTCGGGACGACTGCGGGCACTTTCGGCAAATAACGCGGCGCTCCGGTAGACTGGTTCGAAGGATAGCGCGTGCAGATCGATCGTTCGGTTGCCGCCGCCTCCAAAAACAAATCAATCGAACGTCAAAAGGAGCGAAGGAAATGGGACTGTTCAAAAGCAAGAGCGAACGCGCGACCGATCAAGCCGTGCGTCAGACCCGCCAATTCGGCGGCAAACTCGCCGATCGCACCAATGCCGCCATTGACGACGGCAGCGACCGCCTGAAAAGCCTGATCGACGATCTGGAATCCGCGTTGAAGTCGAAAGATCTCGACGTGGGTGCCGTGCGCGAAAACGTTCGTGGCAAACTCGATCGCGTGCGTTCCGCAGTCAACGACCATGGCGCGACACTGTCGCGCGACCTTGGCGAAGCGTTCGGCACCGCCGACGAATTCGCCCATCAAAAGCCGTGGCAGGTGATCGGCGCCGTCGCGGGCGTCGCGCTGGTGATCGGTTTTTTGGCAGGTCGAAGCTAAGCCGATGGCGCAATAAAGCGCCCCTCGTAAAATCAGGAATCTTCCTAGCGGTGGTGGGATGCCGCTAGGAAGGCTGTGAAGGCACGGCTAGGACGGTGTGGGCGCCACAACGGGTGGTCAGTGCAAACCCCTGTTTTAAAAGGTAAATTCAGTCTCGGCGAGACTGACGGGTAGGCTGGTGCACGATCGCATCCGGGCATCGCCCTGCACCCCGGTTGTCTCCCGCCCTTCCTTTCCGCCCCGGGCATGCCATCGGGGGCCAGTCAGGCGCTTGCTCTCCCCCTCATCGCTTGTTACCCTCGCACCGCTTCATTGCCGTCGCGGGAATGGCTGCTGCTTCACTGCGCCAGCCGTGCATGCACGTTCACGCTAGCATGTCAGTTTTCTATGCACACCGCGAGGGTCGTCCTTCACCCTTTCGATGTTGATACTTAGTTGACCAAACCAATTGACCTTTGCCACGGCAAATTCATCGCGGTGGGGGCATCCAGCGCAAGCGTCGCCCGTTTGATCCCCGGCGCGCTCGCCGCGTTGCTCCCCTCGATCGCATTAGCCGCCTCCAGCGTCGCCGCCCCCGCCTCCACG
>CAWUJR010000717.1:0-1998 GCA_963922375.1 uncultured Robbsia sp. | reverse complement strand
CGTCGGCATTGACGAACAGGCCCACGGCGGCAACGAACGGCGGCAGATGACGCGTCAACGCCGCCGCCTGTGCCGGCGTCACCGCTCTTGGGCTTGTGGGATAGAAAACCAGCCCAATCGCGTCCGCACCGAGCCGCACGGCCAGATCGATATCCTGCTCGCGGGTCATCCCGCACAGCTTGATGCGGGTGCGATGCGCGATCGGCGGTACCGCGGTCAATCCGGCCATTGCCATGCTCCAGGACGTGCCGACAGGTTCGGCGCCGGGATCTCGAATTCCGCAGGATACCCTACCCGGCTCAGATAAAGGCCATCCGGCATGAAGGTGGGCGCCGCGAGACGGCGCTCGCCGTGGTCCAGTAGCTCATTGATCCACGATACCGGGTGCCGCCCTTTGCCGACCGCGATCAGACAACCGACCAGATTGCGCACCATATGATGCAAAAAGGCCGACGCGGTGAAGCGGAAATGGATGAACCGTCCCATTGGCGCCACCGACACGTCGCGCATCGTTTTAACCGGCGATTTGGCCTGGCATTCGGACGACCGAAACGCCGAAAAGTCATGCCGACCGACCAGCAACGCGGCTGCCGCACGCATCGCGTCGATGTCGAGCGGTGTATGCACCCATCCGACCTTGCCCTCAAGCAAGGTCGGACGGACCGCGTCCACATAGAGCACGTAGTCGTAACTACGTTCGAATGCAGAAAAACGCGCGTTGAATTCGGGCGACACCGGTCGCGCCCATTGGACGGCCACACCACGCGGCAGAAAATTGTTCACCCCGCGGACCCAGGAGTAATCGCTACGCGTCACTTCGGTATCGAAGTGCACGATTTGATTCAGCGCATGGACACCGGTATCGGTACGACCGGCGGTGACGACACGTACCGGATGGCAGGTGAACTTCGCCAGCGCCGTCTCCAGCGCTTCCTGCACCGTGTGCCGATCCGGTTGCACCTGCCAGCCATGAAACAGCGATCCGTCGTATTCGATACAGGCGACGATACGGCTCAGCAAGGGAGCGCGCAACGGCGCGGTCGGATCTGCGGACGCCGACGAATCAGCGGATGCGGGGGGAGTGGACGTGTGACTCATTTCCTGGACTTCTTGCGCCCGCGCGATCGGCGGGCGGGCGCGTATTTCGAGTATTTCATTCTGCCCGGCGAGCGGTTCGGTACATCGCCCGGTTCACGCGGCCGGTCATTCCCGGCCACATCGGCGACCGCACGCGCCGATTGCCCGCTAAACAGCGCCAGCGTCTGCTCGACGGCCCGCCGGTTATCGTGCGGAGGGAGCGCAGCGACGGAACCGTCGGCAGGTAGATCCTCGAGATCGAGGCTCAACCCTGCAAACGACGCCGGCAGCGAGTCGACCGACGACGCATCCAGATAATCGAACACCGACTTGCCGTTGTCCGACGGCATCGATTCGGCCGCATCGCGATGCCGAACGCCTGAGCGCGTCGCGTCGGTGTCGGTGTCGGTGTCGGTGTCCGTGTCGGCAGCGCCCGAGCCGAGGTCGGATTCATTCGACGGCTCCGGCGTGCCGAATGCAGCGAATGCATCAAGACTGCCGTCGCGTCCGCCATCGAGCGCGTTCAGTCTACGAGACTCGGGACCGGGCGCTGCGACAGACGGCAACGACAAATCGAATGCGCTCAGCGGCAGGGACGCGTGCGCGGCCAAGGGCTGCGCCGCCGCGTGCTGCGCGAGCGCGGTAAAGGGGTCATCGCTATATAACGGATTATCGGGATCGATGCTCCGGCACAATGCGGCCGCACGCTGCCACAGCGGCCCCTCGGCATCGGTTTCATCCCACAGCGCGTGCGCGAACGATTCCGCCTGCTTCGCGTCGTGACGCCGCACGTGGAATTGCAGCAGACCGAATAACGCGCCGATATCCCGGGGCGCGCGGGCCAACTGTGTGTGCAGCGCTGCCTCCTCGCGGCTCTCGAAATGGACGTGCCGCAGTGCTTCCAGCGCCTGAACCTCGCGT
>CAWUJR010000716.1:0-2005 GCA_963922375.1 uncultured Robbsia sp. | reverse complement strand
ACCTGGCGCGCGTGGGCCTCGACGATTTCTATCGCGGCGATCTCGCACGGCGTATGGCGGCCGACCTGCAAGCTGTCGGCAGCCCGATCGCGTTGGCCGATCTCGAACGCCACCAGGCCCGTGTGCGTCAGCCGCTCGCGCTGACGCACTCATTGGGTACCGTGTACAATATGCCGCCACCGACGCAAGGACTGGTGTCGTTGCTGATCGTCGGTGTGCTCGACCGGATACTTACCGCCGATATGGATCCTTTGGGCGCGGATTATGTGCATGCCTGCGTGGAGGCGACCAAGCTCGCGTTCCGGGTACGTGATGAGCACATTACCGATCCACACCATATGACGCTCGACCCCGAAACGCTACTGGCGCCCGACGCGTTGGATGCGATGGCCGCACAGATTTCGATGACCCGCGCCGCGCGCTGGGGACAGGGGCGGGGGCCGGCCGACACGGTGTGGATGGGTGTCATCGACGATAACGATGTGGCCGTCAGCTTTATTCAGAGCATTTATCACGAATTCGGTAGTGGGATCGTATTGCCGGGCTCGGGAATCAGTTGGCAAAATCGAGGATGCAGCTTCTCGCTCGACCCGACTTCGCGTAATCCGTTGATGCCCGGGCGTTTGCCGTTTCACACGCTGAATCCGGCGCTCGCGCGTTTCTATGACGGTCGTACGATGGTCTATGGCAATATGGGCGGCGATGGCCAACCGCAGTCGCAGAGTGCGGTGTTCTCCCGCATCGCGCAATTTGGCTGGAATCCGGCGGCGGCGATTGCCGCGCCGCGCTGGCTATTGGGTCGCACCTGGGGGCAGGCATCCGACTCGCTGAAGCTCGAATCGCGTTTTCCCATCGAGACCCAGGCGGCGTTACGCGCGCGTGGGCACGAGATCGACATACTGCAAGCCTTCGATGAGACGATGGGGCATGCGGGGGCCGTGATTCGTTACCCGAATGGACTTTTTGAGGGCGGTTCGGATCCGCGCAGTGACGGCGGCGTGGCCGCTTGGTAACCATTTCAAACAAACCGTCTCATTGAGACTGAAGTTTTGCGGAAATCGGTCGATATCCTGAATACCTGTAAAGAAATCCCATCGCTACAGGTCTAATATCAGGGTATCTACGCACTATGTTCTCGCGATTCTCGATCAAACAACGTGTCTCGGCAGCTTTCGCCGGCCTTCTCGTCCTCCTGATCGCCGTAGCGGCGCTCGGGCAATTCGGTACCCGCGCTGGCAAAGGTGCGCTGAAGGAGACGTATTCGGTGCAGTTGGCATCGGCTGTCGCACTGGGCGACTTCAAGTACAACATCGCGGTCGCCCGCGTGACGATCGATCGCGGCATGCTGCAGCCGGCCGCACCCGGCTCGCCGGAAGCGGTGGCGCTGATGGACAAGGTGCGTGGTTATTTGTCCACAGCGAAGGCTGCTTATGCGCAGTATCAGGCGCTGCCGCAGGACGATAGTGCGCGCGGTCTGTCCGATACGATGTCGGCGAATTTCGACAAGTTGATGGCAAATGGCATCGAGCCGACGTTGTCTGCGCTGCAGCAGGGCGACGCCGCCAGTGCCTCCAAGATTGCGATGACGGTCACGCCGAACCTTGCGTTGGCATTGACCAAAAGTACCGCCCAGTTGAACGATTATCTGATGAATCGGGGATCCGCGAATTACGATCATTTCCAGAGCGTGCTGGACGTGGTCAGTACCGTTTCGATCGTGTTGCTGTTGCTCAGCATCGTGATTGCGATCGGTTGCGGTTTGGGCGTCAATCGGGCGATCTCCGTGCCGCTATCGAAGGCGTTGACTGCGTGCCGCGCGATCGCGGTCGGGCAGCTGTCGGTGCCGATCGATACCACCGGGCATGACGAGATGAGCGAAATGTTGCGGGGTCTGGCACAGATGCGTGACGGGCTGATCGGCACGGTGTTGGCCGTGCGCGAAAGCAGCGAAGCGATGGCGACCGCGACGCAGCAGATCGCGTCGGGCAACGCGGACCTGTCGCGC
>CAWUJR010000715.1:0-2006 GCA_963922375.1 uncultured Robbsia sp. | reverse complement strand
GTTGTCGCCGGCGTGCGCCAGCTTCGACATGTTCCGAAATTACGCGCATCGGGCCGACGTTTTCCGGCAATGCGTCGAAGAGATCGCCGCCGAGCGGGGAGTCATGCTATGAGTTTGATCGACAAACTGACCGCCTGGATGCCGAAGCGCAGCGATGCGATGCCCGGCAGCCCCGCATCGATGGGAGGCGCGTCGTCATCGTCTCCGGCCTCGAGCGGTCTCGCGAGCGCCGTCAGCGGTGTGCGTCCGAAACGCTCGAAGATGCTCGAATACGATCTGGCGCTGCTGTGGGTCGTCATTGCGTTGCTGGGCTTCGGTCTGGTGATGGTGTATTCGGCGTCGATCGCGATGCCGGATTCGCCGAAGTATTCGTCATATAGCCCGGCGCACTTCCTGTTACGCCATATTTTCTCGTTGTTCGTCGGCGTCGGCGCGGGCTTGCTCGCGTTCCGTGTGCCGATGAAGACCTGGGATCGCGTGGCACCCAAGCTGTTCGTGCTCGCGTTGTTCATGCTGGTCATCGTGCTGGTGCCGCATCTGGGTAAGGGCGTGAACGGCGCACGGCGCTGGATCCCACTCGGCATCCTGAACATGCAGCCGTCCGAGATCATGAAGCTCGCGGTGACGATTTACGTCGCGAACTATACGGTCCGCAAACAGGAATTCATGCAGAGCTTTGGCAGAGGTTTTCTGCCAATGGCGCTGGCAGTGGGACTGGTTGGCGCACTGCTGCTGCTGGAACCGGACATGGGCGCGTTCCTGGTGGTCGCAGCGATCGCGATGGGGATTCTGTTTCTGGGCGGGGTCAATGGCCGCTTGTTCGGCGGCCTCGTGCTGACGGCCATCGGCACCTTCAGTTTGCTGATCTGGGCGTCGCCGTGGCGTCGGCAACGGATCTTCGCGTATCTGGATCCGTGGAATACCGAATATGCGCAAGGCAAGGCTTATCAGTTGACGCACTCGTTGATCGCTTTCGGTCGGGGCGAGTGGTTTGGCGTGGGCCTGGGCAATAGTGTCGAGAAGCTGAACTACCTGCCCGAAGCGCATACCGACTTCATCCTTGCAGTCATTGGCGAGGAATTGGGTTTCGTCGGCGTGATGGTCGTGATCCTGTTGTTCTACTGGTTCGTACGCCGCTCGTTTGAAATCGGTCGCCAGGCGCTGGCATTGGATCGGACCTTTTCCGCATTGGTGGCGAAAGGCATGGGACTGTGGATGGGGGCGCAGGCCTTCATCAATATGGGCGTGAACCTCGGCCTGCTGCCGACGAAAGGCCTGACGTTGCCGCTGGTCAGCTATGGCGGTTCCGGCATTCTGTTGAATTGCATTGCGTGCGCGATCTTGCTGCGCGTCGATTTCGAGAACCGTCTGATGATGCGGGGGGGCAAGGAATGAGCACGTCGCTCAGCTCGCTCGCACCGCGCACGGCGGCTGCGCCTCGCACGCTGATGGTGATGGCGGGCGGCACGGGGGGGCATGTGTTCCCAGGGCTGGCGGTCGCCCATCGGATGTTGGCGGAAGGCTGGCGCGTGGTCTGGCTGGGCAGTCCTACCGGGATGGAAGCGAAGCTGGTCGCGCAACATCAGATTCCGATCGAGTTCGTTCGCTTCGGTGGTCTGCGTGGCAAAGGCCTCAGCACGAAGCTGATGCTGCCGCTGAACCTGCTGCGCGCGTGCCGCGACAGTATCGGCGTATTGCGCCGCATCCAGCCCGATGTGGTGCTGGGCATGGGCGGCTATATCACCTTTCCGGCCGGGGTCATGGCGGCGCTGAGCGGACGCGCGCTGGTGTTGCACGAACAGAATTCAGTCGCAGGACTGGCGAACAAGGTGCTCGCGAAACTGGCGAAGCGCGTACTGGTGGCATTCCCCGGCGCATTGCCGAATGCCGAATGGACTGGCAACCCGGTAAGGGAAGCGGTGATCGCGGTGTCGGCGGCCGAGACGCCGTCGCAACGTTACGCGCGTCGCGAAGGACCGCTGAAGTTGCTGGTGGTGGGCGGTAGC
>CAWUJR010000714.1:0-2014 GCA_963922375.1 uncultured Robbsia sp. | reverse complement strand
CATGGGGCGGGATGATCCTTCTGACATTGAATAGAAGACTGCAAGCCATTGCCAGCTTGCAGTGCACAGCTTACCGCACGCGGCCGCGCGGCTGTTCGGCTTGCACGGTGACGAGCCGACATCCGTCGCGCGGCGTCGGCGCGCAATACGCGGTAATAACTTGAGCGTAGTAAAAACAGCGCTACATTATGAGATGTAGCAAAATCCGACGATGACTGCACATGGCATCGGCGAAGCCCGTAGGGTGGGCCGATAACAGCAGCAGAGCCGCTATGGTAGTCGATTCAGCGACTCGCCGGCTAAGCGCGAGTCGGCCTGAGCGGTGTTATGCTTGCGTCCGCAACCGATTCCCGTCCGAAAACCGGCATGCCGGCATGCCGGCATGATGAAGCGATGGGTCCTTTTTTGAATTTGCCGAATACCATGAAACGCGTCCTGATAGTCAAGATCACCTCGCTAGGCGACGTCGTCCTCGCTCAGCCTATTGTCGACGATCTGCATCGCGCGTTCCCCGGCATCATCATCGATTGGGCGACCGATGGCGCATTTGCGGATATTCCATCGTGGAACCCGGGCGTCTCGCGCGTGTTCTCCGCGCCGCTCAGGCAGTTCAAACGTCTGCGCAACCGTCGCGGCGCCAGCGAAATCCTCCGGTCGATCAAAGCGTTACGGACAGACCGGTATGACGCAATTTTCGATGTACACGGTGCGTACAAAAGCGCTATCGTCGCGTTTCTCGCGCGTGCACGACACCGGTACGGTTATCAAAATACCGCATTGGGCGAGCGTGGTGCGGCGTTCGCGTATAACCGCCGGATGCTGCGGCCCCCGCGTGTGAATGCGGTGCAAGGCATGCGTGCGAGTGTCGCACATGCGATGGGGTATTCAGTGGACCATCCGCCGCGATTCGGGCTGCGGGTACCGACCACGGGTCCCGACGTCGCGATGCCGCCGAACGCGGTGATGTTCCTGCATGGTGCGTCGAAAGCAGAAAAAAACTGGCCGATCGATCATTGGGTCAGCATTGGACACACACTGGCCGCCCGGGATATGAACATCGTCCTGCCCTGGGCGTCCGACGAAGAGCACGAACGGGCGACCGAGATAGCAGGGTTGTTGCCCAGGGCGACCGTGCTGCCGCGGTTGACGCTCACCGAATGCGCGAAGGCGCTTGGTAAGGCCGCACTGGTCGTCGGCGTGGATACCGGGCTCACGCATCTGGCCCACGCGTTCGAGCGACCGTCGGTCATGATTTTTACCGCGACTGCGCGGCCGCATTTTGGGATAGATGCCCCCGGCAGTGCGGTATCGCTCGGCGATGAAGGTCAATGCCCGTCGCCGGAAGCAGTATTGCAAGCGATCGATACGGTTTACCGCGCCCCCCTCCTTTCCCCCGAGCCGGCGCTCTGCTAACGCCGCTCACTCAAGAAAACGCGTGCCGCTTCCTACCGGACGACCCGATCGACCGCCATAGCGGATTTGCTATCGCATAAGACGATCAGACCCGTCCAAATTCCCACTATATAGGACGCACGTTCATATATTGTCAGCATTCGAGCGGTGTGCCTACAATCGCAGGCATTCCAATTGGAGAGCGACTGATGACGTCTGCTTCACCTTACCCGGCTTCGCCCCCACTGCGTGCGCCCACGGGCGTCAGCGCCGGCGCTGGCGCAGCATCGGCAAACGTGATGGACACACAGCACGCGCCGAAGGACATCGCGCGTGAGCCCGCGTCGCCGCTCGCGCATCCACAAACGCATCCGCAACCTCCCCAAGCGGGCACTCAGACCTTACTGCGTGGGCTCGCCATTATGGAAGCGGTGGCCGGCGGTGCACGGGATCTAAAGACCGTGGGCGCGGCGCTCGGCACAACGCGCAGCACCACGCATCGACTCGTGTCGAGCCTCGTGCATGCCCGCTATCTCCGCATGGGCCCCCATGGTTTGGCACTGGGTCCCCGCTTGATCGAACTGGGCGCCGCAGCCGTTGATCAAATGCCGCTCACCACGGT
>CAWUJR010000713.1:0-2028 GCA_963922375.1 uncultured Robbsia sp. | reverse complement strand
ACGTTCAACCCAAGGTCCGGCGACGGACCGCACGCGCGACGCCGCGAGCGGTCCCGCCAGTCCATCGGCGACGGGAGCCCGCACGCAATGAGCGATTCCAAGAAAGACGACGACCGTCTGGCGAGCGATATCGCCACCATCGCCGCTCAGGAGCAGACGCTGGTCTTCGACCATTTCGATCATGACATTGCATGGCAAGTGGGCGTCGCGTTGCGCGATGCGGCCGCCCAGCGCGGCGCGGCATTGACGATCGAGATCAAGATGGGCCGACAGATTCTCTTCCACGCAGCAACGCCCGGTACCGCGGCGGTCAATGCAGACTGGGTGCGCCGCAAGGGACACACCGCGATGCACTTCAATCGCAGTTCGTACGCGGTCGGCCTGATGCTCCAGCGCGACGGCGTGTCGCTCGAAGACAAGTATGGGGTGAGCGCCAGCGAGTGTGCGACACATGGCGGCGGATTTCCCTTGCGGGTCGCCGGTGTCGGGGGCGCCGACGGCGATCGCGTCAAACCGGCTGCAGTCATCGGCAGCATTGCCGTCTCAGGCCTGCCGCAACGTGATGACCATCGCTTCATCGTCGACGTGTTGGCTGCTTTCTTGAAAAAGACGCCGCCAGCGCTGGTGGATTAAAAGCGAGAAGCACAGTCAGCAGTCAGCGACCTTTGCTGTGGAGTCGCCGACAAGCAGTGGATACCGCTTCTCCCCTACCCCGCGTCGGCCGCCGACCTCGCGATCGCATGGATTAAAGTTACCGCAACTTCCGCCGTTATCTGGGCATATAACGTGACATTGGCGGGCGGGTGCATCGCCCGTCGATGTCGACAACGAAAGATGAGCAAGCGAAGCGGCGCCGCACCATGATGACACACGGCGCCGTCGAGTGATTCCAAGCGCCCGGCTGACACGCGACGCGCGGAAAATGCCCACCGATCGGTCGCCCAAGGGTCTCTAAAAAGCGGTTTCCATGTCACGTATTCTGTCATTGATCGGATTTATGCTGGCAACGCCTGCGGTGGCAGGCGAAGAAGTCACCCTGCCCATCCGGTCCGCGCTCCTCGCCAGTCTTCTTGAAGATAAGCGCTCGTTGGTGATGGGCGGCGTCGCGAGCGCGTTCGTCGCAACGCTGGCGTGTCTCCGATTGGCTAAACCATGGGCGGGATGGTGGCTATTGGGAGATCTTGCACTTCTGATTGGCCGCCTGCTGATCATCTCGGCCTACAGTCGTCGACCGGGCACGCACGCGGGAACCCCCCGCTTGTGGGCAAGCCGTTACGTCCCGTTCTCATTGGCGACTTGCCTCCTGCTCGGAATCGGCACGATGTTATGCGTCATGTCGTCGGACCCGCAACTCGCCTGTCTCGCGGTCATGGTCACCGCCGGGATTCTCGGCGGCATCGCTTCGCGAAACGCGTCGCTGCCCCGTCTGGCGATTGCACAAATTGCGCTGGGTGCGTCGCCGATCGCCGTCTCTGCGCTCCTTGGCGACGCATTGAACTACGGCATCCTGGTCGCCCCCATTGGCATGTATCTGGTCGCGATGACCACCATCGTCAGGCGTCATTACGCGGGGCTCGTGGCGTTGATGTCTGCCGAGCAGCGCAATGCCGAACTGGCCGGGCGCTTCGACGCGGCGCTGGCGCATATGCCGCATGGTTTGTGCACGATCGACGACAAGGGCAAAATCATCGTGGCCAACCGCAAAGCCGCCGAGTTGTTCGGCGCGACTGTCGAAATGCTCAGGTTGAACGTCACGCTCCCCGACTTCATCGGTCACGTCGCCATTGCCAAATTCGGCGAAGTCTATCGCAGGCAACTGGTAGAGCGGTGCAAGGAATGGCTATCACAGGCCCGGCATCCGCTCAATCTCGAGTTATCCGACGGCAGCCACGTGCAGATGACGCATAGCCCGGTGCCGGACGGCAGTGCGGTCATCATCATCGAAGATGTGACCGAGCGCCGCCGTTCGGAAGCGCAAGTGCTGCATTCCGCCCGTCACGATGCGCTAACAGGGCTGGCGAATCGCCG
>CAWUJR010000712.1:0-2032 GCA_963922375.1 uncultured Robbsia sp. | reverse complement strand
GCCGCTCGACGGGTCGATCACGTCGAATGTCGCGCCGTTTTGCGCGTCCTGCCATTCACCGTCGATGAATGCCTGATGACGCAGTAGCGTCGGATCGTTCAGCTTCATGACATCTCCTTTCGTTCAATAAAATAGGGCGCCCTCGAGCGCCCCCGTCACACACGTTCTATTTGCGCTCAGCGCGTCGTCTGCCCCTCCTCCGTTCGCGCTTCGCCCTGCCCCTCAAGCGGTCACTTCCGCCATCCCGGTCAGCACACCTTCCAGGATGCCCAGCGCTTCGTCGAATACTTCGTCCTGGATCGTCAGCGGGAACAGGAAGCGAACGACGTTGCCATAGATGCCACACACCAGCAGCAGCAACCCCCGTTCCAACGCCAGCGCCTGCACGCGTTTCGTGAAGTCGACATCGGCATCGGCGGTGCCCGGTTTGCAGAATTCGACCGCTACCATGCCGCCCGGGCCGCGCACATCGGCGATTTGCTGCACATCCTCGCCCAGCGCCAGCAAGCGCGCTTTCAGTTTGTCGCCAAGGCGCGTCGCGCGCTCACACAGCCTTTCCTCATCGATGATATCGAATACCGCATGCGCCGCGGCGACCGCCAAAGGGTTACCGGCATACGTGCCGCCCAAGCCACCCGGCGCGGCGGCATCCATCAGCTCGGCGCGCCCTACCACGCCGGACAACGGCATCCCGCCGGCCAGGCTCTTCGCCATCGTCATCAGGTCGACGTAGATGCCTTCGTGCGCGTAATGTTCCATCGCAAAAAGCTTGCCGGTGCGCGCAAAGCCGGTCTGCACCTCGTCGGCGATCAACAGGATGCCGTGCTCCGTACAAAGCTTGCGCAATGCGCGCACGAATTCAACCGGTGCCTGGTAAAAGCCACCCTCGCCCTGGACCGGCTCGAAGATGATCGCGGCCACGCGTCGTGCCTCGATATCGGCCTTGAACAGATGCTCGATCGCCCGCAGCGAATCCGCCACGGTCACGCCATGCAGCGGGTTCGGGAACGGCGCATGGAACACATCGCCCGGGAACGGACCGAAGCCGATCTTGTACGGTGCGACCTTGCCGGTCAGCGCCATGCCCATCATCGTGCGTCCATGGAAGCCGCCGGTGAATGCGATGACGCCGGGACGTCCGGTGGCGGCACGGGCGATCTTGATCGCGTTCTCGACCGCTTCCGCACCGGTGGTGAACAGCGCGGCTTTTTTCGCGAAATCGCCGGGCGAACGGGCAATGATCTTTTCTGCCAACGACACATACGATTCGTACGGCACGATTTGATACGCAGTGTGCGTAAAGCAATCCAGTTGCGCGCGGATGGCATTGACGATCTTGGGATGGCGGTGTCCGGTGTTGCATACGGCAATGCCGGCCGCGAAATCGATATACCGACGCCCCTCGACATCCCATAGCTCGGCGTTCTCTGCACGCGCCGCATAGAAATCGCACATCACCCCGACGCCACGCGGCGTAGCGGCGTCCTTACGGACAATTAGGTCAGCGTTTTTCAGGGTTTCGCTCATGTCAGCCAGTTCCTTCGAGTAAGGGGTCGATGACGGCGACTATAATGAGATTTGGCTCTGCTTAAGAGAGCCATTCAATATGTTCGATAGGAGCCACTTTTGCGTGCCGCCGTTCTCTCCGATTGGCTCGATCAGCGCCTGGACCGGGCGTCCGTGACATCCGGGTCGTCGGTTCAGCCGCTGTACAGGCAGTTGCACAGCCTGCTCCAACAGGCGATCCTGTCGCGGGAATTGCCGGCCGGCAGCAAGCTGCCTTCATCGCGATTATTGGCGGCCGAACTGGGGATCGGCCGCAATACCGTGACGCAGGTCTATGAGCAACTGACGCTCGAGGGCTATGCGACGTCGAGCCGTGGCAGCGGTACTTACGTCGCGGACACGACACCGGATGACATGATCGGCACACGCGAACGCGAAGTGTCGCCGCACGGGGGCAGCGGCCGCCCTTCGAACCGTACCGAGCGCGCAGCCTGCGGAGACCCTTCGCGCAGACCGTTGTCTGCCC
>CAWUJR010000711.1:0-2038 GCA_963922375.1 uncultured Robbsia sp. | reverse complement strand
ATCAACAGCAGGCTGCGCCGCAACGAACTCCCATTCCGGTCCTTCGTTCCATGGACCACGAACTGCCGGATCATCCGGTTGCATACGGTAGTACACGCTCGCGAACTCCGCTTTCCCTGGCAGTTTCCCTTGTGGGAAATTCGGCTGGATGGAATGAAGGGCCTTCTCAAACGATTTCTGGTGGGCGATTTCCCGGGTCATCAGAAAGCCCAAGGTATCCTTAACGCCAGCGTCTTCAGTGACCGCTATCAGGCGTTCGTAGACGATTTTAGCGCGCGCCTCGGCAGCAATATTCGACCGGAGGTCCGCCGTCGGCTCACCAATCGTGTCGATATATGCTGCAGTCCATGGCACGCCACCCGAATTGGTGAGCGCTGGGCCGCCACCATAAAGCAATTGTGTAATGTGTGAGTCGTTACCGCCTCCCGTCATGCCGCGGTACAACTCGGCCTCGGACTCGACCGCTTCCGCAAGCTGGCCTTTGGCGCCTTTATTCAGCATTGCTACCATTGAACCGATAATTTCGAGATGGCTCATTTCTTCGGTCGCAATGTCAAAAAGCATGTCTTTCCGACCCGGATCGTCCTCGCCGATCGCTTGGGTAAAGTATCGACATGCCGCTGCTAGTTCCCCTTGTGGACCACCAAACTGCTCGAGCAATAGGTTAGCCAAGCCAGGGTTTGGGCCGGCGACACGAACGGTATATTGCAAGCGCTTGTTGTGGATGAACATATCATCTCCTTGTATTGTGGGCTAAGACCGCACTCACTTTGCAAGCGTTGTGCCCGGACCGTACTTCTCGTTCGTCGACGATAGATGGCGTAAGGTTTGGGAGGTTAATGGCGGAAACTTGACCTCGGCGCTCTTCGTCGCCCCCCTTCCGACACGTCGTGAAGGGTTCGCGTTACATGCGCACGCCGATTCGCTCGCGAAGCGCCGATCGGCTTCGACATGCTCATTGGCAAGGGTGGGGGACGATTGCAATGATCTTTGGCAGCGCGATTCACTCGCCCGATTGCAGAATATTGCCTTGCCATTCCATGCGCCAACACGGGTCCGCGGCCGGATACATTTTGTTGCACTTTGCTGGCTTGAATCCGCAGCTCGCCATCCTATATTTGGCTTCAGCGGCAGCTCACGAGAGGGTCGCTTACCTTATCGCTCACTTTGGAGGATATAACGATGAACCGCTATGATTTCAGCCCCCTGTTCCGCTCGGCAATCGGTTTCGATCGATTTGCGCGCGTACTGGATGACGCCGCACGCACGGAACAGACAACTTACCCCCCGTATAACGTTGAGCTGGTGGAAGAAAACCAGTACCGCATTACGATGGCCGTGGCGGGATTCAATCGGGACGAACTCGACCTCGAATTCGAGCGGGATTCGTTGAAGGTCGTGGGACGCAGAAACCGTCAAGATGACGGGAAAACGTATCTTCACCGTGGAATCGCAGAGCGCGACTTCGAACACCGCTTCAAGCTTGCGGACCATGTGAGTGTCACCGGCGCCGCTTTAGAGAATGGCCTTCTGCAGATTGATTTGGTGAGGGAAATTCCAGAGGCGCTGAAACCGCGCCGGATTGAAATCGGCGGTGGAACGGCTTCACGAAGCGACACTCGCGTCATAGAAGCGAACGCGGCATAAAGCGTCAAGCTCTGATGAGCCGGCACCTTAGTGCCGGCTTTTTTAATGGTGATCAGCGCAAGCGTTGTCCATCTGATTTGCTGCTCGCCGCCTGTTTTCGGGGCGCCGGAGGCGTCCTCTGAGCAGCCGGGATCGGTTTAAGCAAAATCCACCAAGATACAAAGCGCCCTCCAGCTTCACGCACGTCGTCGATAATCCCACTCGGCCATTGGTGGTGGGAAGGAAGCGGTAATCGGACGCGTTTAGTTTAATGTTCATGACGCGCTGAAGGAGTTGTGCATGATCTTGAAACGTTTGCGACACGGATGGTGGTGAACCGACAGACCGCAGACGGTACCCATGTCGCCGGGCGTACCGTTCTTAAACCGGTCCTCCTAACTCGCGCTTGTTG
>CAWUJR010000710.1:0-2047 GCA_963922375.1 uncultured Robbsia sp. | reverse complement strand
CGGGTGCAGCAGGCGTGGCGGCGATCGAGGGGGGACTGCCCTGCGGTTCTGCGGCTTTTGCCTGACGCGCGACACTCCATAGCAGCGCCAGCACCCCCATCATCACAACCGCCGCCACCGCTTTCGTCGCAGGACGATTGAATCCACGCATCGTCAATCGCGTCGGCACGCTCAGGAAGCGCCCTCGCCGGCTCCACCAAGGCATGCCGAGGAAAAAACCGAAATACAGCACGGTACCGCATTGTGCGAGGGCAACCGATCCCTCACCGGTCGGCAGTGTGCCCAACACACCCAGCGCGATAAAAGTCACTGCCAGTATGCCGTATAGCGCCACCTGCCCTGCCGGCCGATACCGAATCGATCGGACCGGACCGCGGTCCAGCCAGGGAAGGAAGAACCAGATCGATACGGCGGCCATCATCAGCACGATGCCCCAGAGTTTGGCCTGCGTCAGGGCCATCACCAGTACGAGCGCCAACGCCAACACCGCACGGACCACCCGCTTCGGCGTCAGTGCCAGCAACCCGAGCAGTCCCCACAGACCGGCAACCACCATCATGAAAATCTTGAAGTCGCCGGTGGTCGCGCGGACGATCGAATAGAACGGCGTGAAATACCAGACGGGCGCGATGTCGGCAGGGGTGCGCAACGGATTCGCGGGCAAGAAGTTGTTCGCTTCTATGAAGTAGCCGCCCATCGTCGGCGCAAAGAAGACGATCGCGGCAAATGCCACAACGAAGATACCCGCCGCCAATACATCCTTGACGACGAAGTACGGGTGAAACGGCAGCGTCTCGCGCGCGCTCGACGCCTCCGGTAAATCGGGTAAATCGATGCCATCCGGATTAGTCGACCCCACGTGGCGCAGCGTGCTCAGATGCAGCGCCACGACCACGGCCAGCAGCAAAGGCACCGCAATCACGTGCAGCGCAAAAAAACGGTTCAACGTGACGTCGGAGATCGTGTAATCGCCACGTATCCATAGCGCGAGATCCGGCCCGATGCCGGGTATGGCGGAGAACAGATTGATGATGACCTGTGCGCCCCAATACGACATCTGCCCCCAGGGCAACAAATAACCGAAGAACGCTTCCGCCATCATGCAGACGAAGCTGAAACAACCGACCATCCAGACCAGCTCGCGCGGCTTGCGATACGAGCCGTAGATCAGCCCTCGAAACAGGTGCAGATACAGCACGACAAAGAAGAGCGACGCGCCCGTGGTGTGAACATACCGGATCAACCAGCCCCACCGAACTTCGCGCATGATCCGGGCAATCGATTCGAACGCCTGGGCGGCATCCGCCTTGTAGTGCATCGCGAGAAAGATGCCGCTCACGAATTGGATGACCAAGACCAACATCGCCAACGAGCCGAACACGTACCAGACGTTCAGATTGCGCGGCACGTGATAGTCGGCGAAATGCCGTCGCCAGAGCGCGCGCACCGGGAGGCGGTCATCGATCCAATCGATCACACCAGGCTTGGCTGGGGGGGTGTCGGCAGAGACAGGGCTATCGCGCCGTTTCGGGTCCACGCTCACGACTCACGCCTCGCCATGTTCGTCTCGGCCGATCGCCAATCGTGTCGGGGACAGGAATTGATAACGCGGGATGTCCAGATTCTGCGGCGCCGGCTTGTTCTTGAAGACACGCCCGGCCAGATCGAAGGTCGATCCATGACACGGACACAACCAGCCGCCGAGCCAGTCGTTTGGCAGATTCGGCTGCACACCGGCCCGAAAACGGGCGGTCGGCGTGCAACCCAGATGCGTGCAAACGCCGACCAACACGACGATATTCGGATGCTCGGCACGCGAGCGATACGCATTGCGGCAGTAGTCCGGCAACGGCATCGAGTACGGATGCAATGTATGCGGGTCTGCGCAAAACGGCTCGGCCGCGACAACGGCATCGAGCATGGCCGCCGTGCGGTTCAGGATCCAAACCGGTAAACCTCGCCACGATATCGTCATCATCGTGCCGGGGGCCAAGCCGCCGATGTCGATGTCCGATGGCGCCGCTTCGGCGCGCGTGCTGTCCGACGG
>CAWUJR010000709.1:0-2048 GCA_963922375.1 uncultured Robbsia sp. | reverse complement strand
CCGGCGCCGCGGGTGCCGGCGGTCCCGAAGCGCTGAGCAAGAAATTGCCTGGCGAAGCCGGCGCGCTGGCGTCGGGCAAGTCCGGGGCGGAGTTGCAGAACACCTTCATGAAGTTGTTGGTGACTGAAATGAAGAATCAGGACCCGACGAACCCGATGGACAGTTCGCAAATGACGTCGCAATTGGCGCAGATCAATACGGTCTCCGGCATCGCGGGTCTGAATACCACGCTGAGTTCGTTGGCTGCGCAGATGAATGCGTCGCAGCAGGTCAACGCCAGCAATCTGATCGGCAAAGACGTATTGGCAGCCGGTCACGACATCAGTGTATCGAAGGGCGCGGCCAGCGCGTTCGGCGTGCAGTTGGGCGGCCCGGCCGGGGATGTATCGGTGAAGATCACCGATTCGACCGGCCAAATGGTTCGCAGTTTGAAGTTGGGTGCCGAGCAGGGCGGTATGACGCCGTTGACCTGGGATGGCAAGAACGACGCCGGCGTAAAAGTGCCGGACGGCGCTTACCAGTTCAAGGTGAGCGCGAGCAATGGCGAAGATCCGGTGACGGCGAGCGGTCTGGCGCAGTCGAAGGTTCAGAGCGTGATTCAACAACCGAACGGCACCGCAGGTTTGAAGTTGGGCAACGGCTCAACCACCAGCCTGTCCAGCGTCGCGCAAATCCTTTAACGTTCTCCAGAGCGAACAGTCATGGCTTATTCTCAAGCGCTGAGCGGTTTGTCGTCCGCATCGACCGACCTCGATGTGATCGGCAACAATATTTCGAATGCCAATACGGTGGGCTATAAGCAGAGCGCCGCGCAGTTTGCGGCGATGTATGCGAATTCGCTGTCCACCAGCACGAACAACGGCCCGGGTATCGGTACGAGCGTGCAGAAGATCGCCCAATCGTTTACGCAGGGCAATATTACTGAAACCGGTCAGACGCTGGATATGGCGATCAACGGCAACGGTTTCTTCACGATGTCGCATAACGGCGCACCGGCGTACACGCGGAACGGTCAATTTTCGTTGGATGCGCAGGGCAATATCGTCAATGCGCAGGGCCTGAGCCTGATGGGGTACGGCGCGGACAGCAAGGGCGTGCTCACTAAGTCGACGCCGGTGCCGCTGAAGATTCCGAATGGCTCGATCGATCCGGTGATGAGTACAAAGGTCACCAGCGAAGCGAACCTTAATTCGGGTTCGAAGATGCCGGCGAACAAAGTGTTCGATCCGAGCGACACCACCTCGTACAACAATGCGACCTCGGCGCAGGTTTACGACTCGTTGGGCAATGCCCACACGTTGAACATGTATTACGTGAAGACGTCCGATACGGCGTCCACGTGGAACGTGTACGCGAGCATGGACGGCAAGCCGGTCAGCGGCAGCAATACCCCGGGCGGCGCGAATCCGTCCGCGCAGCTGACGTTCGACCAAAGCGGAGCACTGGTCGGCAAGAAGGCCGACGATATTACGTTGTCGCTGACCAACGGTGCGAAGACGTCGCAACCGCTGCATCTCGACTTTTCGAAGATGACGCAGTTCGGCTCCGATTTCGTCGCGACGTCGGTGACCAGCGATGGTTATACCGCGGGCGCATTGTCGTCGTTCGCGCTCGACAATGCCGGCAAGTTGACCGGTACCTACTCGAACGGACAGACGAAGACGCTGGGTCAGGTCGCGCTGACCAGTTTCGAGAACGCCGGCGGCCTGACGAATATGGGCAACAACCTGTTCGCAGAAAGCTCTTCGTCCGGACAGCCGCAACTGGGCGTGGCAGGCACCGGTGCATTGGGCGACCTGAAATCGGGTGCGACCGAAGCCGCGAACGTCGATCTGACGTCGTCACTGGTCGAATTGATCACTGCGCAACGCTATTACCAGGCGAATGCGCAGACGATCAAGACGCAGCAGGCCGTCGATCAGACCCTGATGAACCTGTAACGGGACCCGGTCGCTGATCCTGGGTCATCAGGCCCGTGCTTTTCGGCGATATCGTTGACCAATGCCGTGGTGCCCTGGTGCCGCGGTGCCGTGATGCAGCGGCGCAAC
>CAWUJR010000708.1:0-2056 GCA_963922375.1 uncultured Robbsia sp. | reverse complement strand
CAGCAACCCGCGTCAACTGGCCGAGAAGATCGTAGCGGCCGTGCTCGCCCATCCGCAGGCCGACGGGTTGATCGCACGTGCCGAAGTCGCCGGCCCGGGCTTCATCAATTTCCGTCTGGCCGACGCTGCGCGTCAGGCCGTGGTCGCCAGGGTCATCACGCAGGCCGGTGCCTTCGGGCAATCGCAAGGGCATGCCGGCGAGCGCGTGCTGCTGGAATTCGTGTCCGCGAATCCGACCGGCCCGCTGCATGTGGGTCATGGCCGACAAGCGGCGCTTGGCGATGCGCTGGCGCAATTGTTGAAAACGCAAGGCTGGGACGTCTGGCGCGAGTTCTACTACAACGATGCCGGCGTGCAGATCCAGACGCTCGCGGTTTCGGTGCAGGCGCGTGCGCGGGGCTTCAAACCGGGCGACGCCGATTGGCCGGACGCGGCGTACAACGGCGATTACATCGCCGACATTGCGCAGGATTATCTGCAACGCAAGACGGTGGCCGCAAACGACGTCGAGTCGGTGACCGGCGCCGGCGACATAGAGGACCTGGAAGCGATCCGTCGCTTCGCGGTGGCGTATCTGCGCCATGAGCAGGATATCGATTTGCAAGCGTTCGGCGTGCGCTTCGAGCACTACTATCTGGAGTCGTCGCTGTATGCCGAAGGCCGTGTTGCGGCAACGGTCAACAGCCTGATCGACAGTGGCAAGACGTTCGAGCAGGACGGTGCGCTGTGGCTGCGTACGACCGATTACGGCGATGACAAAGACCGCGTGATGCGCAAGACCGATGGCACGTTCACCTACTTTGTGCCCGATGTGGCGTACCACGTGGCGAAGTGGGAGCGCGGGTTCACGAAGGTCATCAACATCCAGGGATCGGACCACCACGGTACGGTCGCGCGGGTCCGCGCCGGCTTGCAGGCGTTGTCGATCGGGATTCCTTCCGGCTATCCGGACTACATCCTGCACAAGATGGTGACGGTGATGCGCGATGGTCAGGAAGTGAAGATTTCCAAACGAGCCGGCAGCTACGTTACCGTGCGCGACCTGATCGAATGGTCGGGGGGCGCCGCGGTGGAATCCGAAGCAGCAAACGACGCGGCAAACAAACCAGCCAACGCAGCAGTCGCCGACACAGGCGACATAGGCGACGCGGCCGAACAGTCCGCGCCGGTCCCGATGTCGCGCGAAGAGATTCTGCGCCGCGGGCGTGACGCGGTGCGCTTTTTCCTGATCTCGCGCAAGGCGGACACGGAATTCGTGTTCGACGTGGACCTCGCATTGAAACAAAACGACGAGAATCCGGTGTATTACGTGCAGTATGCGCATGCGCGGATCTGCTCGATCCTGACGACCTGGGGCGGCGATGTTGCCGGCCTGGCCAGCACGGATCTGTCGCCGTTGACCAGCGACCGGGCCATCGCGTTGCTCGCGCGTCTGGCCGAGTATCCGGACATGCTCACGCGGGCGGCCGAGGAACTCGCGCCGCATGCACTGGCGTTCTACCTGCGCGATCTGGCCGGGGACTTCCATTCGTTCTACAACGCCGATCGCGTACTGGTGGACGATGAAGGGGTGAAGCGCGCACGCCTGGCGCTGCTGGCGGCAACGCGTCAGGTGCTGGAAAACGGCCTGGCAACGATCGGTGTGTCCGCGCCGCAAAAAATGTAACGATGACCGGGGCCGCACGCCCTTTGATGTGGGAGGCGGTGCCACGGCCTCGCCCCTCGCGACAGAGAGCGTGCGACAAGATAGAGGGGGCGGCGGCAAGGGCCTCGCCCATTCGACGAGCAATCGCGACGTGACATCACGCCGTGCAATCTTGGTAGGGATGAATTCTAGATGGCAAGCAAACAGCGTCAGCCTTCCGCAAAAAACGCCAACCGCGTGAATACGAGCGAGCGCAGTGGCGCACAGCGCGAGACCCGCGGTCCAGCACGCGGTGCAAAGCGTGCCAAGCAGCACGGGGGCACGTTCTTGGGTGTGGTGTTGGGCCTGATCGTCGGGTTGGCCATCGCCGTGGTGGTCGCGTTGTACATCACCCGCGCACCCACGCCGTTC
>CAWUJR010000707.1:0-2059 GCA_963922375.1 uncultured Robbsia sp. | reverse complement strand
ACCCAAGGGGTCCAGCCGCCGCGGGCATCCCGCCCGCTGGCTTTCGGCCCCGTCCATCGGGCTGCTCGTCATCTGGATGGCGGTGCCACTGGCGATGACGATCTGGTTCTCGCTCAGCCACTACAACCTGCTCAATCCGGATAACAACGGTTTCGCCGGCCTCTCGAACTACGTGTTCCTGGCGACCGATCCGTCGTTCATTCCGTCGATCGTCAACACGCTGGTGCTGATCGTTTCAGTGCTCCTCATTACGGTGATCGGCGGCACGTTGCTGGCGGTGTTGTTCGATCGCCAGTTCCTCGGCCAAGGCATCGCGCGCCTGCTGGTCATCGCACCGTTTTTCGTGATGCCTACCGTCGCGGCGCTGATCTGGAAGAACATGATCCTGCACCCGGTCTACGGCGTGCTCGCAAAGCTTTTTATCTGGCTCGGATTGCAACCTATCGACTGGTTCGCGACCGCGCCAATGTTCGGCGTGATCATGATCGTGGCGTGGCAATGGTTGCCCTTCGCGTTCCTGATCCTGTTCACCGCCATTCAGTCGCTGGATCAGGAACAGAAGGAAGCCGCGCATCTGGACGGCGTCGGTGCCATCTCGATGTTCTTCCACATTACGTTGCCGCATTTGCGCCGCGCGATTGCGGTAGTGGTGATGATCGAGACGATTTTTCTGCTCTCGATCTTTGCCGAAATTTATACGACGACGAGCGGCGGCCCAGGCACCGCAACCACGAACCTGTCCTATCTGATCTTCTCGCTCGGCTTGCAACAGTTCGACGTCGGTTTGGCCTCCGCAGGCGGCATCCTCGCCGTGGTGCTCGCCAACGTGGTGTCGTTCTTCCTGGTGCGCATGCTCGCGAAGAACCTGAAGGGAGACTATGAATCATGAACACCCCTGCCAAATCCATCCCTCCCTCGACGCCGCTGGCCCACGCCGTGCACCACGATGTCCCTAACACGAACGGGGCGCCGGCCGGTACGGTAGCAGGCGCACGAACAGGGAGTGCCTCGTCGAAGAAGCAAAGCCGCTTGAAGAGTGGCTGGGTCGGGCGCACGCTCGCCGGCATCGTCGCCTGGTTCGTCGCGTTGCTGCTGTTCTTTCCGATTTTCTGGATGGGATTGACGTCGCTGAAAAGCGAACAGGAAGCGTATTCAACGGCATTTTCGTTCACGCCGACGTTGCAGAGCTTTCGCGATGTGCTGCTGCATAGCGACTACTTCAGCTTTGCATGGAATTCGATCGCGATCTCGCTCGGGGTGACGGTGATCTGCCTGGCACTCGCGGTTCCGGCCGCGTATGCGATGGCGTTCTTCCCGACAAAGCGCACGCAGTCGCTGCTGCTGTGGATGCTGTCGACGAAGATGATGCCATCGGTCGGCGTGCTGATTCCGATCTATCTGGTGTGGAAATCGTCCGGGCTATTGGATACCGTGACGGGATTGATCATCGTCTATACGTTGATCAATCTGCCGATTGCGGTCTGGATGGCCTACACGTATTTCTGCGAGATCCCGCGCGACATCCTGGAAGCCGCACGCGTCGATGGTGCCACGGTCTGGACGGAAATCATCTATCTCGTGCTGCCGATGGCGTTGCCGGGCATCGCCTCCACCGGTCTGTTGTTGGTGATTCTGTCCTGGAACGAAGCGTTCTGGAGCATCAATCTGTCGAGCTCCCACGCAGCGCCGTTGACCGTTTTCATCGCATCGTTCTCCAGTCCTGAAGGCCTGTTCTGGGCGAAGCTGTCGGCCGCCTCGGTGCTGGCGGTCGCACCGGTGATGATCCTGGGTTGGGTGTCGCAGAAACAGTTGGTTCGTGGCCTGACGTTCGGAGCGGTGAAATGACCGCGCAGCACGCGCGGGTGACCCATCTGGTTTGCGATTGCGACGGCGTGCTTGTCGACAGTGAAGCGGTCGCCTTCGCTGCATTGGCGGACGCGCTGGCAGTACGTCTGCCCACGCATACGAATCTCGCACAAGGTATCCAGGACCGGCTTGGATTGACGATCGACACATTGATCGAACAAATGGCGGCCGAGGTGGGCGAGACCCTGACACC
>CAWUJR010000706.1:0-2059 GCA_963922375.1 uncultured Robbsia sp. | reverse complement strand
TTCGCAACTTCGTTAGCACACAGCACCGGGTTCAGCACACAGGCTTCGAGTGCCACCGCAGCGGCGGGCACAGCCGCGACACCAGCCGCAATCACCCCCGCCGCGATGCCCACCCCAGGCGTCGCCACGGCTCCTGGCAACGCTAGTTGTTCCGGGCTCAGCGAGCCATCCGCATTTTCGTATAAATTCGGATGCGTGTACTCATAGTTTGTGCTGGAGAACAGGCCGCCGCCATTGTTCGTGATGTACTCCGCAGCCGTGCTGTCAAATCCCGCCCCGCTCGCTGCGGCTTGGTCCACCCGAATGAAACCGTTGGCGAGCAACATCTTTTGCGCATCGGCGTCCGAGATCGTTTCGCCCGTGCTGTGCTCGTAGAAGGCCGCAAACTTCTCGGCGTTATCCTTCGCCCATTGTCGCTCATCGGGATGCAGCTGCCGATTATAAAGATCCGCATTCGACGCGGCGAAAGCGCCTGACGACCCTCCGACCAACGCCCCCGCAGCGCCAGCCAGGACATTCGAGGCGATGTTACCAAGCAGCGTTGAACCCGTGTCAGAGGCGACCGAATTCGTTAAAGCGTTCAACCCGCCCGCAAGCTTCGACGAGAGTCCTGCGCCAACTGCACCGGCAAACGCATTACCGCCGCCCAACCCAGCAACCAAGGCACCGCCTGCCGCGTGCAGCAATGCCCGATCCGTCCCGCCTTCGGCCCACGCATCTGCCTCCGCTTGGGTTGTGGCGTCTTTCTGCTTGGCATCCGCATAGTCGCCAATGCCCTGCGCGACCACTTGTCCTGCCGCCTGAGCGGCATTCATCGTATCCGCCTGCTGCGACAGCAGACTATATCCCGTCTGATCTAAGAACAACCTACAGTCGAAACCTTGACCGTTAATGAACAAAGGGCATCGATATTGTACTGCCGGAATGGGCGATGGCGCGTCGCCAAAACCACGGACTGCCTGTTGTGCATATGAAGCCGCTGCAGCTGGATCAGTTATGAAATATTTTCCCTCGCTCCCGTAACCCAGGTTTTGCAGCACCCCTGTATTCTGAATGTCGGCGAGTTCATCTGGACCAACTGCCCGATAGAGAGTTTTCGTCCCACTGTTAGTGTCAACAAATTTCGCACTTACAGTCCAGCCACCCTTTAAATGCCTAACTTGACTTAATTAAGATGCGCGGCCAACGCTGCGGCCCAAACGCTTTCGAATTCTTCCTTACTGATTTCCATAGGGGCGAACTGCGGGTCGGTGGAAATTTCATCAAGCGTAGGCAAAGGCTCCGAACTCAGCATCGACCCGTCCACTGACCGGCTTCCGTCAGCGAACCCCATCTGTCCGTCGATATATACTTCGACCTTCCTCCGCTCCCGCCTAGCGGAATCAAGCTCGCTGTAAATGCACTCGGGCTCCGTTGGAATCGTGTGCATCCACTTCACACGCATGTAGATCATCATTTTCCCGTCACGGTACCACTGCCGACAATTCGGCCAGTTAGATCGAGTGGCGTTTCGTTGGGGATGACGAAGACACTTGGCCTACCTTGGACGACGTTAAGTCCACTAGTATCAATCGCAACGTAATTTGTGTAGCGATCGCCTTGGAATGGATTGTTAACAAAAGCTCGTGACAGCTGCGCAGATGTCATTGTCCCAGGAACGAAATCCGAGAGGTATTGACCGTTGCCGTACCGGACATCATTGGGATTCAGCGAGAATAGCGAAGGATTCAACGTTCCCGAATCGAGAATCCCGTTCATGCCAGCCTCGTTCGTGTAATGGTACAACGTCGTCGATGCGCGGTCTGTGGCTCCGCCGCCCGACGGCGAAGAGGTAGAATCTCCCGCACCATTTCCTCCGTTAACAAACGTCGCATTACTCCGCGGAGTATTTCCAGCGACCCCGCCCGATCCAGCCCCATTCCCACGACCAGCGGCACTCAGCCCACCCGCTACTAGCGGACCCACGTTGATGACAGGGACGCTATTCTCTCCCTCGGAAGTGGCCACCCTTCCGAGGGCGGCTTCTTCCCTGGCGAACGTCTTCTTCAGCTCCGCCTCG
>CAWUJR010000705.1:0-2060 GCA_963922375.1 uncultured Robbsia sp. | reverse complement strand
ATCCAAGGCTACAACATTCGCCTGACCGGCGAGGCCCCGCGTGCCGCGGAGGTTAGCGCCCTCTTCGCCCTCTGCGGCGGGTTCGATCCAGTGGCATGACGGTGTAGCGGTGCCCGCTGCGCTTTCATCTTTCGTTCCTTTATGTCATCGCGCCTACGCGCGTCGTTATCGAAAAAACCCGCGAAATAACCAGCGAAAAACCCGGCCAACCGCCCGGGGCCTCCCCCGGCACCCGACTCGGGAAAACAACACGGTAAAGAAGCGGCAAAAAGCGAAAGCTATCACCAATTGCGTGGCGGTCAAAAACAAATCCGCCGGTTGCGGTACGCTTGTTGCGAAGCGGGTCTTTTGTCGGGCCTGCCGAGGCCGGGATGCATTGCCACGCTCACATCGGCAAAAACTATATGATAATGAGAATCATTATCAATTGATAGAATCCGTCACTTAATCAGGAACGCACTTGATACCGCAAGACGTCACCGTCCGTAGTGAACTGCCCCCACGGGGCCAAGCCGGATGGCCCGAGAAGCGTGCGCCACGGCGCTGGTTCTCATTTGTCGGGGCCGGCTCGATGGTTGCGGTCGGCTATATGGATCCGGGCAACTGGGCAACCGATCTGGCGGCAGGCGCACAGTTCGGTTACGCACTGCTGTCGGTCGTACTGGCAGCCAGTCTGGCAGCAATGTTACTGCAATGGATTGCCTCTCGGGTCGGGCTCGTGACCGGGCGCGACCTGGCGCAGCTATGCCGTCAACGCTTTAGTCGCAGGACGACTTATGCGCTCTGGATTGCCAGTGAAGTCGCCATCATCGCGTGTGACGTCGCTGAAGTCGTCGGCAGTGCCGTCGCACTCCAATTGTTGTTCGGGTTTTCGCTGACCGTCGGTGTGTTACTGGCGGCTGTGGGAGCGATCGCGTTGCTGGCGCTGCGCGGGCTGGGATCGCGCGCGATCGAGATCGTGGTTACCATCCTGATCTTGTTCGTCGGCATCTCGCTGGTTGCGCTCGTCGCCATCGCCAAGCCGGCGTGGGCGCCGCTCTTGACCGGGTTCGTGCCGCGGCCCGATATCGTGCGCCATGCAGCCATGCTGTGGCTCGCCGCCGGAATACTCGGGGCGACCATCATGCCGCATAACCTGTATCTGCATTCGGCGTTGGTCAAGCATCATGCCCGCGCCGATGAGCCGGACGATATCGGCATCGCGCTGCGCTCGGTGAATACCGATACCGTGGGGTCGCTGGCGCTGGCGTTTTTGATCAACGCTGCACTGTTGATCGTCGCGGCGGCGGTCTTCCACGCGGCCGGGCAGACACGGCTGGACAATCTTGCCGACGCGCACCGGTTGCTGACGCCGTTGGTCGGAAATGGCTGGGCGGCGCCGCTGTTCGAGGCGGCGAATTTGGCGTGTGGCTGAATTCCCCCGACACCGGCCCGCTCGACGGCCAGGTCGTGATGGAAGGCTTCCCCCGCGTGCGAAGGAAGCAATGGCAGCGGATGTTGTTGACCCGGGGGCGGGCCTTGGGCCCGGCGTTGATAGCCGTCGCCGTCTATGGCGATAATGGCTCGAACCAGTTGCTGGTCGCCAGCCAGGTCGTGCTGTCGATGCAGTTACCGCTGGCGATCGTGCCGTTATTACTATTTGCGCAAGACCGCGGGCTGATGGGTCGATGGCGCGTCAAAGGGATGTTGCTATGGATCAGCTGGGCGCTGGCGGGAGCGATCGGGCTCGCCAATGTCACGATTCTTTGGCAAACGTTCGGGCCGACGAATTGAACGTTGCGGGGCGACTTTCAGTTGATCGACCGCAGGCGGCGCAGCACGCGACGCGCGTTCTAGACGTAAGGTATATTACATAAGCCCCTTTCAAGAGTGGGCTTATTAACGACCCATCGAGGGGGCTGCCGCGCGAGCGATGTCCAGGTGCCAGCCTTGGTGCTTTCTTCCGAAGGGTCGACTCTCTCACCGCGCCTGCCCTTTTGCCATGTCCGATATGCCCCGTTTGCCGAACGCGCACGCCGCCCCGCGTCTCGCTCGCCCGCGCCGTCTCCTTCGCCGGCGTC
>CAWUJR010000704.1:0-2060 GCA_963922375.1 uncultured Robbsia sp. | reverse complement strand
GGCGCTGCGTGACGATGCGCAACGACTCGAAAAACGGCTGGAACGCCTCGAACGGCGTGCGCTGCCTGCACCAGGAGCGCGCCCATGATGCGGACGTTGCGGCTATGGAAGATCATTTTTACGCTGATTCGCTTTGGACTCGACGAGGTGATGCTGTCCGGATTCGAGCATCGGCGCATCAAGCTGCTGGTACGGCTGATGACGATGGGTCGGCGTCTGGATGCGCCGCGTGGCGTGCGTCTGCGCATGGCGTTCGAAAGCCTCGGGCCGATCTTCGTCAAATTCGGTCAGATGCTCTCGACCCGACGCGATCTCCTGCCGCCGGACATCGCGAACGAATTGGCAAAGCTGCAGGACCAGGTGCCGCCGTTCGAGTCGCATGTTGCGGTGACATTGATCGAAAAAGCGCTGGGGCGTCGCATCGAGGATGCATTTGATGAGTTCGAGCGGGTGCCGGTGGCCAGCGCCTCGATTGCTCAGGTGCATTTCGCGAAGCTGAAAACCGGCGAACACGCGGGCAAACCGGTCGCGATCAAGGTGCTGCGGCCCGGGATGCTGCCGGTACTCGACAGCGATCTCGCGTTGATGGCGGATGTCGCGCGTCTGGCCGAGCGATTCTGGGCCGATGGCCGGCGCTTGCGCCCACGCGATGTCGTCGCTGAATTCGACAAATACCTGCACGACGAACTGGACCTGATGCGCGAGGCGGCGAACGGCAGCCAGTTGCGCCGCAACTTCGCGTCGACCGATCTGCTGATGGTCCCTGAGATGTATTGGGATTTTTGCACACCGACCGTGTTGGTCATGGAACGCATGGTCGGGGTGCCGATCAGTCAAATGGAAACGCTGCGTGCAGCGCAGGTGGATATCCCTCGGCTGGCGCGTGAAGGCGTCGAGATTTTCTTCACGCAGGTGTTCCGCGACGGGTTTTTCCATGCGGATATGCATCCAGGCAATATTCAGGTAAGTCTGGATCCGGCGACGTTCGGTCGCTATATCGCGCTGGACTTCGGCATCGTCGGCGCGTTGTCGGACTTCGATAAAAACTATCTGGCGCAGAACCTGTTGGCGTTTTTCAAGCGCGACTATCATCGCGTCGCCATGTTGCATCTGGAGTCGGGCTGGGTGCCGGCACTGACGCGCGTGGAAGAGTTGGAGGGGGCGATTCGCGCAGTCTGCGAACCGTACTTCGACAAAGCGTTAAAGGACATCTCGCTGGGTCAGGTACTGATGCGCCTGTTCCAGACCTCGCGCCGTTTCCAGGTGGAGATTCAACCGCAGTTGGTGTTGCTGCAAAAGACGCTGCTGAATGTCGAAGGACTGGGTCGCGATCTCGATCCGGATCTGGACCTCTGGCAGACCGCGAAGCCTTATCTCGAAAATTGGATGATGGAGCAGGTGGGCTGGCGTGGCTGGTACGAGCGGTTGAAGTACGAAGTCCCGCAATGGAGCAAGACGTTGCCGCAGGTGCCAAGATTGGTGCACTCGCTGCTGAGCGAGCACCGTGGGCGACCGGGCGGCAATGGCAGAGGGAACGGCTCGCAGGATGAGCTGTTGCGCACGCTGGTCGTCGAGCAGCAGCGCACCAACCGGATGTTGCGCGGCGTGATCGCATTCGGTATTGCGACGGGCGTCGGCGTGGTGTTGACGAAGCTGTGGCTGGCGGCGGCGCTTGGCATGCTGTAATGGGGCAAGGTGGCGCTGATCCCACGTTCGGTGGCGTCAGCGCACAGGTTTGCGGCTATAATTCAAAGCTTTGCGTGTTGCAAGAAGCATTCGAGAGGAATTCGGGTCATGCCGATCTACGCGTATCGCTGTGAGTCCTGCGGGTTTCAACAAGACAAGTTGCGGAAACTGTCGGATCCCCCTTTGACGGATTGCCCGCGGTGCGGCAAGCCGACGTTCCAGAAACAGGTGACGGCTGCCGGCTTTCAACTGAAAGGTTCCGGTTGGTATGTGACCGATTTCCGGGATGGCGGCAATAATACCGGCGCGGCGAAGGCGACCGGCAAGCCTGCGCCCGATGGTACGGCCCCGGCAGCGTCGACAGAGAGCGGCGG
>CAWUJR010000703.1:0-2063 GCA_963922375.1 uncultured Robbsia sp. | reverse complement strand
GGCCGGACCATCTGCGGATGACCGCCGAGCCCGGTCAGCCCGCAAGCGGCCGTCAATTCGCGCACCAGCAGATAAACGGTCAACAATCGCCCCGGCGTCGCGACCTTGATCTTCGCGATCGAAGCCTGCGCGTGTTCGCGCAAGCCATGTCGCTCGAGCAGACCGATCACCGCGAGCGGCAACAGAATCACCAGCGGGATCACGCGTGTCTTGACGAAACCGGTGCCCAGTTCCGCCAGCACCTTCTCGATCGGAAAACCTGCCGCGAAGCCGGTCACAATGGCCGCGGCCGCCACGATCAGCATCGGATTGAAACGCAGCAGAAAGCCCGCGACGATGATGACCACGCCAAGCAACGGATACAGATTGACACTGGTATGCATAAGTCTCCTCCGAATGACCGGCGAACCGGCCGAATGCGTTATTGACCGAAACCGCCGCCGCCCGGCGTTTCAATGACGAAGACGTCGCCCGCGTGCATCTGCGCAGTGTGCGTCGCGCCGAACCGTTCGATACTGCCGTCGGCCCGCTCGATCCAGTTGCGCCCGACTTGTCCCGGCGCACCGCCAGCCAAACCGAATGGCGCAATCCGACGACGGTTCGCGAGGATGTTCGCGGTCATCGGTGCGAGAAAACGAATGCGTCGAATTGCACCGTTACCGCCGTTATACCGCCCTTCGCCGCCGCTGCCGCGTCGGATCGCATGCGCTTCGACGATCACCGGAAAGCGCCATTCGAGCACTTCCGGATCCGTCATCCGGGAATTCGTCATATGCGTCTGCACCGCGTCGCAGCCCGGATGATCGGGGCCCGCGCCGGCACCGCCAGCGATCGTCTCGTAGTACTGCCGGGTCTCGTCGCCGAACGTGAAATTGTTCATCGTCCCTTGGGACGCCGCCAAGACTCCCAGCGCCCCGTACAGCGCATCGGTGGTCGCTTGCGACACCTCGACATTGCCCGCGACGACTGCGGCCGGATAGACCGGGCTCAACATCGAACCTTCCGGAATGCGAATATCGATCGGACGGAGCACCCCTTCGTTCATCGGCAAGCTTTCGTCGATCAGCGTGCGAAATACGTACAGAACCGCCGCTTTGCACACCGAGCGCGGCGCATTGAAATTGCTCGGACGTTGCACGCTGGTGCCTTCGAAGTCGACGGTCACCTGTCGGCGCGCCCGGTCGATGCGCACGCTGACGCGAATGAACGATCCATCGTCCAATTCATAGGAAAACTCGCCATCCTGCAGGCGCTCGGTCGCGCGCCGCACCGCTTCTTCCGCGTTGTCCTGGACATGCCGCATATAGGCCAGCACCACGTCTGCATCATATTGGGCAACCGCCCGCAGTAACTCGTTCGCGCCGGTCTCGCACGCGGCAATCTGCGCAATCAGATCCGCGATGTTCTGATCCACATTGCGGCTCGGGTAAGGCCCGCTCGAGAACAATCGCGCGACTTCTGTGGACAGGAACGCGCCGCCGCGCATGATCTGCACATTGTCCAGCAGTACGCCCTCCTGTTCGATCGATGTACTGTCCGACGGCATCGATCCCGGCGCCGTGCCACCGACGTCACCATGATGCCCGCGCGCGGCGACATAGAACAGCAACGTGGGAGCGTCGTTGGCTGCGTCGCCCGTATGCCGGTCGCCGCCCGCGCTACGGGCATTTGCAGCAGTCAGGTCTGCAGCGCTTCGCTGTTGATACACCGGCATGACCACGGTGATATCCGGCAGATGCGTTCCACCGTTATAGGGCACGTTCAGCATAAATGCATCGCCGGGCCGCATGGTCGCGCGGTGACCGTCGATGACCGTGCGCACGCTATCGCTCATCGAGCCGAGATGCACGGGAATATGCGGCGCATTCGCAATCAGATTGCCATCGTGGTCGAACAATGCGCACGAGAAATCCAGACGCTCTTTCATATTGACCGAGCGGGACGTCTTCTCGAGCGTCGTGCCCATCTGTTGCGCGATCGACATAAAGAGATTGTTGAAAATCTCCAGATGGACTGGATGCCGCGCGGTGGTGACCCGACGCACACCGCCGCGCGCGGCATGT
>CAWUJR010000702.1:0-2081 GCA_963922375.1 uncultured Robbsia sp. | reverse complement strand
GTCTTCGTCGTACGCCATCAAATTGAAGCGGAAGAAAAACGGTTGCACGACATCCACGTACAGCAGCGTTTGCAGTGCCGATATACCGTTGTCTAACTGTCCGATAAGCTGATCGATCATCAGAGTCTCGCTTGTTGCGGGTCTGTAAAGTTAGTCCGGGTTCGGTGCGTAGACAGGCGCGCGATCCGCAAAAAAGATGCCGTGCGGAGAGCGACCCACCGCAATGGTGTCGATCAACTTCCGGGTCGTCAGATCGATAATCCCGACATGCTTGGCGAAGCGAAATCCCACCCACAGGTAGCGGCGGTCAGGCATCAGCTCCATATCGTCCGGTCCTGGCAGCAAGCCGGTGATATCGCCCACATTCGTCAGGGCCTGGTAATCGATGATACTGATCGTGCTCTCGACGCGGTTCGAGACGACCACATGCTTGCCATCGTCGAGATTGCGGAAATTGTGCGCGCCGCGGCCGGTGTGGATCCGCTTGACCACCTGTCGCGTATGCCAGTCAACCACCGCCACATCGTCCTCACCGGTCATGCCCACAAGCAGGAACCGGTCATGTGGCGTCATCCACAGGCCCGCGGGCTCGACACCAACGTGCATTTTCCACAACACCGTCTGCGTCGGTAGATCGATGGCTGCCAGTTCGCCGGTATCTTGCAGCGTGACGAACACCGTGCGGTTATCGGACGCGAACGTCAAATGACTGGGCGTTTTGCCCAGCGGGATGCGTCGCGCCAGAGCGATGTTATTGCCATCGTAGCGATAGATATCCACGCGATCCATCCGCAGCGCGGCGGTCACGAACCACTTGTGATCCGGCGAAAAACCTAGTTGATACGGGTCTTCGACGTTTTCGATCACGCGTTGCAATTTGCCGGAGTGCGGATCGACCAGCATCAGGTTGTTCGATACCGAGTCCGCGACCATCAGCGATCGGCCATCGGGGGTGATCATCAAGTGGTGCGGTTCCTTACCGGTGGGCTCATTGCCCACGACTTGGCGGGTCACCGGATCGATCATCGTCAACTCTGCTTGCGCCGAGTCCAATACGATGACTTTGCTTTGAGCCAGAGACGGTGTGATCCAACCCAGCGTGCCGCATACCATCAACACGGCTGCCGAGACGGCATATTTGATCGACATAAGAAAATCCAAACGGCTGCAAACGGCCCACAGGAGCCAACGCAACACTAAAACAGTGGGCAGACGGGGATGCTGCCCATCGGGGCTAAACGCGTGGACCGGGTATGCGGTTGACCTGCAGACGCAATGCCGGATCCCATTGGCTTCAGTTTTCAAACAGTTTTAACGGGACAGCGGCGGCCATCGCGTGATAACCGGTGTCGTTCGGGTGCACGTGGTCCCCGCTGTCGTAGCGACGAAGCATCGTATCGGGTCGATTCGGGTCACGCACGGCCTCATCGAAATCGATCACCGCGTCGAACGCACCGCTCTGACGGATCCAACGATTCACCGCCAGTCGGATCGCTTCACGCGCAGGCGGTAACGATGCCGGGGTGAGGGTTGCGCCATAAATCCGTCGATGGGCACCGTGTGCGGCTGCGATCAGCGACTTATATCCCGAAATAAGGTCGTTAGCCGCGACGCGCGTGTGGGGAAAGTCGCAATCCAAACCGCGGCGCGCCGGCATATCTTGAAAATTGATGTCGTTGATGCCGATCAGGACCATGATGTAGCGGGTGCCTGGCATACGTAAGGCATCGTGGTCGAAGCGACCGGCCAGTCTTTCGCCGTAGCACGGCGAATCGCTGAGCAGGCGGTTGCCGCTGATGCCCAGATTGACGACGGAAACGTCAGCGGTTGCCGGCTGGTCGGCAAGTCTGCTTGCCAGAAAATCGGGCCAGCGATGATTGGCGTTCAAGCTGGAGCGCATGCCGTCGGTGATGGAGTCGCCGATCGCGACCGCCACGCGCGCGCCGCTAGCCGGCCGTACTTCAACGGCATCGACGAACAGCCAGGAGGTCGGGCCGCTGCGATAATCCCGTCCAGAGACGTCCGCGGTATGGTCGCCGGGTGGCGAAACGTATGCGACCTGGCTTGCGACCTTATGCCAC
>CAWUJR010000701.1:0-2082 GCA_963922375.1 uncultured Robbsia sp. | reverse complement strand
CTATCCCACATCCTTGCAAGCACTTTTTGATGAAATGATGAAAATCAGAAGAATGAGGCTCAGGCGTACGCTGCATCGTCCCTTCTCACACGGCAGTCACGCATGCATGCGTGCTGCGAATACGGTGTCGCGCGCGGGTTCGATGTTCTGCTCCATTGACACCCACCTTGCTCACCGGCCCGGTACGGCCGGAATTCGGTTCGCGATGGTGGATGCGTCCCACCATACACCCACGATGTCGGAAGACTATTTGTCGATTCATTGCTGACACGATAGGACGTCGGTGACCCTCGGCCCATGAGCCTGCGCGTTGTCGTGACGACAGCATGAAGGCCGCCGTATAGCTTCTGCTTACCCGCGGGCGCCACAGCGCGAACACGTTCGGACAATGGTCGAAATGATACGGTACGGTCTTTCGATCCGCTTCGTTGCGCTGCCCTGATCGATGCGTCGGTCGCGCTGTTGTCGGATCCGCTTACATAGGGGCACCGGTCATTGCCGGTGCAATAGAGATCGTCCACCGCTATATTCCGCACACTCAGCAGGGCGGGGCCCTTATCTAGCGCGCTGCCGGGACTTTCATATTTCACATACGTCGCCCGGCTCAACGCAGAACTACCCGTCATACGCCCACCCATTCCACCCCCCTCCTTTCAGTCAGAATCGTCAGTCATCGATCAGCGCCGCTGTGGAACCGGCCGCCGATCTTCGGACACATCGATGCAACTGGCGCAGTATTGCAAACGACGTTGGATGCTGGTTGCAGAAACCGCTAAGGCGCAATGCATCAAGACCGGATAAACGGATACCTCGTGCGTCCTAAGGGCTGCGAGACAACGCGAGCGCCGTCGATTCGATGTGAGAGAATTGCGCCCATTACGGTGGCATGGTGGCACCTTGGGCACCCAGCCATTCCTGTATCGATTTGTTATCTAGGCAGCTCCGACCATGTCTCCTTCCCCATTGCCTTCCCTGTCATCGATACACCCGTCGACGGGTTTGACGGGCGAATCGACCGCCTCCCCCGCGAACCTCACCGGCAACGATGCGCCGCGAGGCGATGGTGGCTCACTGCCTGTCGTCGCCCACGTCGAGCGCGACCTCCGAGATAGGCTGCAACGTACGATCGACGACAAAACCAAACCGCCGGGCAGTCTGGGGCAAATCGAATCGCTTGCGCTGCAGATCGGCCTCATTCAGCGAACCGCCACACCAGCCATTGTTCGTCCAGCGATGCTGATCTTCGCGGGCGACCATGGGATCGTTCGCCAAGGCGTCAGCCCGTATCCGCAAACGGTGACCGCGCAAATGGTCGCGAATTTCGTTGCGGGCGGTGCAGCCATCAACGCATTCAGCGCCACAGCGGGGCTATCGCTTGAGATCATCAACGCGGGCGTGGCGAGCGATCTGCCCGACGCTCCGGCGCTTATCAATACGCCGGTGGGGCTGGGCACGCGCGATTATAGTGAAGCGCCAGCGATGTCGGACGATGAAGTCCACCGCGCGATGGCATTGGGCGCCGCGCGCGTTGCCCACTATGCGGCCCTGGGCAGCAATACGATCGGGTTCGGCGAGATGGGCATCGGCAATACCTCGGCGGCAGCTTGCTTGATGAGCCGCTATACGGGTCAGCCGATCGACGCCTGCGTGGGTCGAGGCACTGGACTCGACGACGCGGGACTCGCACGCAAACGCACGATTCTCTCGCGCGCGCTCGCACATCATCCGCAAAAGCTCGCGGCAATCGAGACGCTGGCGACCTTCGGCGGTTTCGAGATTGCCGCGATGACCGGCGCATTTATCGCTGCAGCCGCGCATCGGATGACGATTGTCGTCGATGGCTTCGTAGTCAGCTCGGCGTTGCTGGCAGCGATCGCCATCGCGCCTGCGGTACGCGACTACTGCGTTTTTTCTCATGTCTCCGACGAGGCAGGCCACCGCCTGATGCTCGAAAAATTGAATGCACGGCCCTTGCTCTCGCTCGGGCTGCGACTCGGGGAAGGGACGGGTGCTGCGCTGGCAATCCCGCTCCTGAAAGCGGCGTGCGCCTTCATGACTGACATGGCCAGTTTCACGTCGGCC
>CAWUJR010000700.1:0-2095 GCA_963922375.1 uncultured Robbsia sp. | reverse complement strand
GCCCAAAGTCACCGATGTGCCGGTACGCGATCCGCCTGCCGGCGGCCGCGCCTGAGCGATCGATGGCGGTACCTGCATCGCGCTTTTTGCCAACGACACGTCGCAAAAATCGGTTTTTTGTGGACCCGGGCGGGTGCAAAGCAGTTTGCCGAACGAAAGCGTTTTGTTAGAATTGCTGTAATCTGAATTTTGCGGGCAAGGCGCGGGTCGACGGACGCCATTTCCACGCGCTGAGACACGTTTTTACGCAAAATCCGGTTTTTTTTCGCAATAGACCTTTTCGGTTGCGACTATCAAAGCCTTGCCCCATAAGGCTCGGCAAAAATATATCATCGCTTTGGTCTGTTGTGCTGCAAAACATCCGCAGGCCGTTTATCCTCGTTTACCCCGGACGCATCCGCGGGAAGCATGAGATTGCAGCCCCAATCTTTCACTGCGACAATTAAACGCAGTATGGCGCTGATTTTGAGCGAATGTGCTTACAAACCTTTCAGGCAAACCTTGCTTTGAAGAACCGCGGTTAAATTGATCTAACGATCTCATCCATCAATGCAATCACTTCCCCTTCTTAGTCTTGCAATCTGGGTCCCCATCGTCTTCGGCGTCGCGATCCTGTGCGTGGGTTCATCGCGCAATCCCGGACCGGCGCGTTGGCTGGCCTTGATCGGCTCCGTCCTCGGTCTGCTGTTGACCGTCCCGCTGGTGTTCGGCTACAACGAGGCGCAGGTCGGCGAACAATTCGTCGAACAGGCGAACTGGCTCGCGGCGCTGAACAGTACTTACCACGTGGGCATCGATGGTATTTCGCTGTGGTTGGTCGTGCTGACTGCGTTCACCACCGTGGTCATCGTGCTGGCGTCATGGCGATCGAAGATACGGGTGCCGCAATATTTGTCGGCGTTCCTGTTGTTATCGGGTTTCCTGATCGGCGTGTTCACCGCGATGGATGGCCTGCTGTTCTTCGTGTTCTTCGAAGCGACGCTGGTGCCGTTCTACCTGTTGATCGGCGGCTGGGGCGGCGCGAATCGGGTCTACGCGGCGGTCAAATTCTTCTTCTTCTCGTTGGTCGGCTCGTTGACGATGCTGTTGGCGATCGTCTACCTGTACCACCAGTCGCATAGCTTCGATCTGGCCGTCTGGCGCGCATTGCCGATGTCGCTGACCGAGCAGATCTGGATCTTCCTCGCGTTCTTCGCGGCGTTCTCGGTGAAGGTGCCGATGTGGCCGGTGCACACCTGGCTACCCGACGCCCATATGGAAGCGCCTATTGGCGCATCGGTGATGATGAGCGTGCTGAAGCTGGGGGCATATGGCTTCCTGCGCTTCTCGCTGCCGATCACCCCCGACGCCAGCCACTTTTTCGCACCGGTGCTGATCGCGTTGTCGTTGATCGCCGTGGTCTATGCGAGCCTGGTGGCGTTGGCGCAGACCGATATGAGCAAGATGATCGCGTATTCGTCGGTCGCCCATATGGGGTTGACCACGCTGGGCTTGTTCATCTTCAGCCAGATCGGTGTCGTGGGCGCGATCGTGCAGTTGATCTCTTACGGTTTCGTGTCGGGCGCGATGTTCCTGTGCGTCGGCGTATTGAGCGACCGAATGCAGACCCAATCGATGACCGCGTATGGTGGGGTGGTCAACTCGATGCCGAAGTTCGCGCTGTTCGTCATGGTCTTTACGATGGCCAACGTCGGTTTGCCGGGCACGTCAGGCTTTGTCGGCGAGTTCATGGTGATCATGGGCGCGATCAAGTACAACTTCTGGATCGGAGTGGGTGCGGCGTCGACGATGGTGTTGAGCGCGGCTTACACGCTCTGGATGTACAAGCGCGTGATTTTTGGGCCGGTCGGCAATGCACGGGTCGCGAAGTTGAAGGATCTGGGCCTGCGCGAAATGGCCGTGCTGGGGGCGATGGCGATGGTCGTGATGGTGATCGGCGTGTATCCGCATCCGTTCACGAAGGGGATCGACCCGTCGACCGCGAACGTGCTGGCGCAGGCGACGCGGGTGAAGACTGCCGATACATCGAATAGCCCGGCCGTCGCCAGTCAAGCAGGGCCGCTGCGCGCGGTCGTCGGCGTGGCAGGGCAAACTG
>CAWUJR010000699.1:0-2105 GCA_963922375.1 uncultured Robbsia sp. | reverse complement strand
CTCCGGATCGTCCAGCAGGAGCGCAAGGGCTGGCGAGTCGTCCATCGATACCGGCTCACTTGCATCCAGCGTCGCGCCGCCGACCCGCTCGAGCATGCGCATCAATGCGCCACAAGCCTCGCACTGAGCAACATGCGTCGCGACGACCAAAGACGGGCCCGCCGGCAGCTCGCCGGTGGCAAATCGGAGCAACGTCTCGTCGTCGGGATGATGCGAGATCATCGTGGACCGTCCTTGCTCATTCCGATAGCTCCCCAAGAAGACTGCGTAACTTGTTCGCCGCCAACCGTAATCGCGACTTAACCGTCCCGAGCGGCAACGCGAGCTCGCGGGCCACATCGGCATGCGCTTTGCCGTAAAAGAAGGCCAACATCACCACCTTTGCTTGATCTTCAGGTAACAGCGCTACCGCCTCGCGTACTCGCCCTTCACGTTGCAAGTTCGATGCCACGGCTTCGCCGCTCTCGCCATCCGTCTGCAGCGCAAATTGCTCAGGCTCGTCTTCCACCGTCTCGAGCACGCCGCGACGAGCGGCATCAATACGCAGATTGCGCGCAATCGTATATATCCAGGTAGCGGCGCCCGCCCGGGAGGCGTCAAATTGCGCGGCCTTGCGCCAGACCATCAACATGGCTTCCTGGCTCAAATCGTCCGCGCTGTCCGGACTACTGCCACCCCGGATCAAAAACCCCTTGAGCCTTGGCGCAAAGTAGGCAAACAACTGGGCAAATGCGGCGCGATCGCCGTCCCTCGCCACGCGTTCGATCAGCACAGCGTGGTGAGCAGGTTCCGTCAACGATTTGACCGGGTCATCGATCACGGCTACAGCCCAGCGTCAAACGGATAGATCTCATGTTCCTGGTCGTTGTACGTGCTACCGGTTTTTCTGGATCACTTTTTTCTGCGTTACTTCGGTCATGGCATTTTTTTATCATGACGGCTCCCCCGCGTCCATCCCGCTTACTTATTGTCAAAAACGGCAGGGCGGTGATCTGCTTGCCGATTCCCGGCGTATATATCGTTAGACTGGCCGGCAACGACGCCGCGCTGGCCGCCTGACCGCCTGGCCATCGCTGCGGCAGCGGCGCGCCCTTCGGGACGCGTGCTGACGCGCCGACTTTGCTGTCCATTCACTATCGCATCGTATTTCAATGCAGTATAGGATTTGCTTGAGACGCGGCTGTATTTGTGTCGTTCGAACCACTGCTCCGGTCCGGGCGACGCGGCGGACCGACGGCTTGCGCGCCCGGACGCGACCCCCCGTCAGCACCACGCGATCAGAATCAAGCCAACGGAGCGTTTAATGCAACATACGTTTGATTCACGCATCGCTGCTGTCGACGCCGGAAAAGCCGGTGCCGAAACGTCGCTCCGCAATTTGACGCCGCCGTCGGATCGGGCGCATCGCCAACGTATTGCGGTCGTCGGATCAGGCATTTCAGGGATGGCATCGGCATGGTTGTTGAGCAAACGACACGATGTCACCGTGTACGAAAAGGAGGCCCGCTATGGGGGGCACAGCCACACGGTAGAGGTCGCGTCGAACGGCGTGCACACCGCAGTGGATACTGGCTTCATCGTGTATAACGAGGCCTGCTATCCGAATCTTACCGCCATGTTTCGGCACCTTGATGTGCAGACCTGCGCGACCGACATGTCGCTGGCCGTTTCATTCGACGACGGCAGATTCGAGTACGGCGGCGAGACACTGAACACGTTGTTCGCGCAGCGCAGCAATGTGTTGCGACCGCGTTTTTGGTCGATGCTGCGCGACCTGGTCCGTTTTTATCGCGAAGCGCCCCGCCATCTGGGTCGCTTCGATAGCGTGAGTATCGGCGAGTGGTTGAGCGCGCAAGGCTATGGTGCCGCGTTCCGCGACGACCACCTTTTACCGATGGCGGCATCGATCTGGTCGGCACCCGCGACGCAATTGCTCGACTATCCGGCCGAAGCCTTTGTGCAGTTCTGCGAGAACCACGGGCTGCTGCGGCTCTCGGACCGACCACAATGGCGGACAGTTAGCGGCGGCAGTATCGAATATGTGAAGAAACTGACCGCTGGCTATCGTCGCGTGGCCGGAAGCGCCGGTGCGCCGGGTTCCTCCG
>CAWUJR010000698.1:0-2110 GCA_963922375.1 uncultured Robbsia sp. | reverse complement strand
GGGCGTTGCGCGCCGCGGTCGAGACGGTCGCACGGGACGGCATCGACGAATCCGCGCTGCGTCGGGTGCGCACGCAATTGATATCGGCGCGTTTGTATCGTTCCGACTCCGTTTTCGAGCAAGCCGACGAGTGGGGCAAGATGGCCATGTTAGGTCTGGCGAACGAGGCCGGCGCGATCGATGCACGGTTGATGGCAGTGAGCGCCGACGACGTCAAACGTGTTGCTGGACAGTACTTCTCACCGGAGACGATGACGGTCGCGGTGTTGCTGCCGATCGATGAGGATGACAGCGACGACGAACAAGGCCAGGAGGCCGCTGACTTAGCTGATTCAGTAGAAGCAAATGCGAGCGCTGGCGTCGACGCCCGCAGTGAAATGCTTGGCGAAACCCGCGAATCCGAGGCGTTCGACACATCGAACGTGGTGCGCGCCGCGCGCAAGCGAAGCGGAGCGCGCTCATGAGCGCCACCGTGTTGAGCCGTCCACCGGTAATGGAACAGTGGGTCACGTCAGGCGGTACGCGCGTGCTGCACATCGAACGACGCTCGCTGCCGATCGTCGATCTGAACATCGACTTCGATGCGGGGACCTGCCACGACCCTGCCGGTAAGGCCGGCGTGGCCGAGATGGTGGCCAGTACGCTGCTGACCGGTCAGAAACGCTATGGCACGCTGCCGCCGATGCGTGAGGATGAGGCGGAGCATGCATTCGACGAAATCGGCGCGAAGGTCGCGGCCGATGCCCAGGCCGACAGGCTCTCGATCGGTCTGCGGTCCTTGTCGCAACCGGTGTTGCTGGCGCGCGCATTGACGCTGCTCAGTGCGATGCTGGTGGTCCCGTCTTGGGCGTCGCGGCCCTTCGAGCGCGAACGCGAGCGCCTGCTAGCGGCCGCCGAGGAACAGCGTCTCGATCCGGAGCAGCTCTGTACGCTGAGCCTGACCCAGGCATTGTATGCCGGTCATCCATTCGGCATCGTTGCCGATCCCGACAGCATTGCCGCGATTGATCGGCAGGATGTGGCTGCCTTTCATCGCCGTTATCTGGTGCGTTCACGCGCGCTGATCACCTTGGTCGGCGATCTGTCGCATGACGACGCGCGCCGTATCGCCGAGCGCCTGTCTGAGGCACTGCCCGAGGCCCCGTCCGAGTCCGTCGAGGGCGATGCAGCGCCGCCGCCGCCGTTACCATTGACAGGGATGCGCGGCAGCAGCCAGTGGATCGATAATCCGGCAAGCCAAGCGCATCTGGCCATCGGCACCCGGGTCCCCGGTGTGGCCGATGCCGACTACTTCCCGTTGATGGTCGCGAACCGGATGTTTTCGTGGCGGCTCAACACGGTCGTACGCGACCAGCTCGGGCTCGCGTATGAGGTTTCCAGTGCGCTGTTCGCGTCGCGGCTGGGCGAACACCGTATTGCATTGAAAACCCGTCGCGACCAGGCGATGTTGGCTTTGCAGGCGGTGCAGAGGACGCTCGCGGCGTTTGTCGCCGCCGACGGTGTCGACGAAGCGGAATTCGCGCGCACGCGCGCCGAGCTGATCGAAGGGCGCGCATTGGCGCTCGATTCGAATGCGAAGCTGGTGCGACAGGCGGCAGATCTGGGATTCGATCGATTACCGCTCACGCACTTCACGCAATGGTCCGACAAAGTGGCCGCGGTGACCCTGGACGACGCGTTGCGCGCATTCGGGCATTGGGTCCATCCTGACCGGCAGGTGGTCACGGTGGTGGGGCCGGGCACCCCCTAGACTCTGCCATAATTGGGCCTCGGCGGATGTCGTGTCGATGCAGAGCGGCGTTCTGGTGGGACATCCTTGCAGCTGACCTTACTGCAGCGTGGTGTGGTTTCCCCCGTGTCTCTGCTGTCTTCCGCTGGCCTCGGCGGCGTGCTCCTGCGTTGGCGTCGATCGTTTTTTCGTGGTGTATTTTGCAATGTGATTTGACATGACCCGTTCCTCTTCCTCCTCCCGACAGGCCCCTAGTGATCGTCCCGATCGGAAGGCCGCCACCCGGGCCGTACGCCATGCGCCGCAGCAGGTGCGCATCATCGGTGGCGACTGGAAGCGAACGCCGTTGCCGGTGATCGCTGCGGACGGTTTGCGTCCCAC
>CAWUJR010000697.1:0-2111 GCA_963922375.1 uncultured Robbsia sp. | reverse complement strand
GATCGGGGCCTCTGTGCCGCTCGCGCACGCGGACGACACCGGTAGCACGGAGACATCGAAGTCTATGGCGTCAGTGGCCAGTGTCGCCAATGCGAGTCAGCGCAAGACAAGCGCGTCATCGGCCGCGCGCGCAAACACGTCCAGGGCCGAAGGCAACGCAGGCGCCGTAGAGGCTGCAAGCGCGCCAGGCACCCAACCAATATCAGGAACGTCAACATTAAGTGCGGCCGACATCGCGCCGCTCGCCGGCGACGATTTCGATGCAAAATCAGATGCGCTGAACAAACTGGCGGCCTCCAGCGATCCTCGCGCGCTCGCGCTGCTGAAAGCGCTCGCGAGCGATAACGTGTTTGCGACCGATTCGAACGCCATCCTCATCGCCGACGGCGACAGCTATCAGGATGCACTGACCGGCAAGTCGGTCCCATCGGACAGTGCGCAGGCCATCACATTGCCGAATGTACTGCGCAGTCGCGTGGCGGCGCTCGCGTCGGCCGATCAACTCGCGTCGCCGGACCGGTCGGTGCGTAGCGCCGGTATCGATGCAATGTTGCGCAATCCCGATCCCGCAGCGGCCGCGCAAGTAGACGCGGCGCTTGCACGCGAGAAAGACCCCGAGCTGCACGCGCGGCTGGAAACCCTCTGGGCCATGACCGCATTGCACGATGGCAACGCGGCAAAGCGTCTGCAGGCGGTTCATCTGATCGTTTCTACGCACCGCATCAGCAGCCTCGAATTGCTTCGTCCACTGACGCAGAAAGGCAGCGACGGTCAATTCGCCGAAAGCGATCCTACCGTGCGCGCGGCCGCGATCGGAGGCCTCGACGACCTGGCCGCCATTCAACGACGCGCTGATATCTTCGGCACGATCTTCGCCGGACTGAGCCTCGGCAGTGTACTGCTACTCGCTGCACTCGGCCTCGCGATTACCTACGGCCTGATCGGCGTCATCAATATGGCACATGGCGAATTTCTGATGATCGGTGCCTACGCGACCTGGCTCGTGCAAAACTTTTTCCGCGCGCATCTACCAGGCGCGTTCGACTGGTACCCCCTCGCGGCGGTGCCCGCATCATTTCTGGTGGCGGCCGTGGTCGGGATCGCCATCGAACGCTTGATCATCCGGCATCTGTATGGCAGGCCGCTTGAAACGCTGCTCACGACGTTCGGTGTCAGTCTGCTGTTGATGCAGGCCACCCGCATGCTGTTCGGCGCGCAAAACGTTCAGGTATCCAATCCCTCCTGGATGAGCGGCGGTATCGCGATCATGCCCGATCTGACATTGCCGTATAACCGGCTGACCATTCTCGTTTTCTCCGTTGCGGTGATCCTGTTGGCGTGGGCCGTATTGAACAAGACCCGCCTGGGACTCTTCATTCGTGCGGTCACGCAGAATAGACGCATGGCCGCGTGCGTCGGCGTCCGTACCGGTAGTGTGGACAGCTATGCGTTCGCTTTCGGTGCCGGTATCGCCGGTCTCGGCGGTTGCGCGTTGGCGCAAATCGGCAATGTCGGCCCCGATCTGGGCCAGACCTATATCATCGACTCGTTCATGTCTGTCGTGCTCGGCGGGGTCGGACAACTCGCCGGCACGGTGATCGGCGCTTTCGGTCTGGGCATCGTCAGCAAAGCAATCGAACCGTTCTGGGGCGCAGTGCTCGCAAAAATCGTCGTGTTGATGCTGGTCGTCCTTTTCATCCAAAAGCGTCCTCAGGGTCTGTTCGCCTTGAAGGGCCGTAGCGCGGAGGCGTCATGATTCCCGCCAGCCACCCTCCCCATCCCGACACGTCGGAAACCACCCACGATAGCGACGGTAGGGATGCCTCACTGCTTGCCGTCGACGGCGCGCTCAACGCTGCGCCTCCCATTGCCGCGTCCGTCCCGCCCGTACACCCTGTCTCCCCGTCAGGACGCACCGTCTCCGGTAGCGCCGTGTCGACGTTCCGCCTGGGCTTGCCGCAGCGCCCTGCGTTACTCTCGCCACGTGCGTGGCTCGGCCTGCTGGCGGCGGTCATCGTCATCGGCTTTCTCGTGCCGCTATCGGCACTGGCCGTGCAGCACGACAGCGTTTTTCATCTGTCCACCTACGCGATCACGCTGACCGGCAAACT
>CAWUJR010000696.1:0-2115 GCA_963922375.1 uncultured Robbsia sp. | reverse complement strand
GACGCCTGCAGCGCCCGGTACGTGAGCGCGGGCCCGGGCGACCGGTCCGCGCTCCCTTCCACGCTTCGTCCGCCCTGCTCGGTTCAGCGAAGGCTTACAGCGTCACCGTTGGTTCGGCTTCACCGCGAATGAAATGCTCGCGGTAATACTTCAGTTCGTCGATCGATTCGACGATGTCAGCAAGCGCGGTATGCTGCGAGCGCTTCTGGAACCCCTTGATCAGTTCCGGCCGCCAGCGCCGTGCCAGTTCCTTCAACGTGCTCACGTCCAGATTACGGTAATGGAAGAACGCCTCCAATTCCGGCATCCAGCGCGCCATGAAACGGCGATCCTGACAGATCGAGTTGCCGCACATCGGCGACTTGCCCGGCGGAACATATTGCCCCAGGAAAGTCCGCAATTGCGCAATGGCGTCCTGCTCGGTTACTGTCGAGGCCTTGACGCGATCGATCAATCCCGAGCGACCGTGTGTGTTCTTGTTCCAGCTGTCCATCGCATCCAACGCCGCGTCGGATTGATGGATCGCGATGACAGGACCTGCCACTTGCACGTTGAGTTGCGGATCGGTGACGACCACCGCAATCTCGATGATGCGGTCGGTGTCGGGCTGCAACCCCGTCATCTCCATATCAACCCAGATCAGATTGAACTCGCTGCGTGCGAGCGTGACCTCTGGCGTGCCAGAAGTGGCAGGAGCGCCGGTATGGACGGCGTCGGATGGGGATGGCGTAGGTTCGTTTGACATGAGATTTCGGCAAAAATCGCAATCAGCCGACGGCAGATCGCGCGAAGAATCTATAATTCTCGCATAGTTCGGATCGGATCCTTCATGTTCTCCTCTTTGTTTGCTCTTGCACTCGTCGCCATGGTCGTGACGAAGGTCTGGCTCGCGAATCGTCAGATGCGCCATGTCGCCGCCCATCGCGAGCGCGTGCCATCGCGCTTTGCCGACACCATTTCACTGCATTCGCACCAACGCGCGGCCGATTACACGATCGCGCTCGCCAAACTGACCGTCGCTGAAGTTCTTGCTGGCGCGATCGTACTGGCGCTCCTGACGCTGTGCGGCGGTACCGGGGCGATCGACGCGTCGCTGACGAGCTGGCTTGGACGCGGCTACGTCCAGGAAATCGCGATGATCGCCGTGGTCATGGCAATCACCAGTCTGGTCGACCTGCCCTTCGACTACATTCGACATTTCGTCGTCGAGGAGCAGTTCGGCTTCAACAAGATGACGCCCGCGTTGTTTTTCGGCGACATGGCGAAATCGACGGTGATCGGTATCGTGTTGGGCCTGCCGCTGCTGTTCGTCGTGCTCTGGCTGATGGCCCGCGCCGGTGCGCTCTGGTGGTGGTACGCATGGCTCGTCTGGGTCGGATTCAACGTGCTGGTACTGGTGCTCTACCCGACACTGATCGCCCCGCTATTCAACAAGTTCGAGCCGCTCGAAGATACGCAACTGCGTGAACGGATCGAATCTTTGCTGCGCCGTTGCGGCTTTGCGGCAAAGGGATTGTTCGTGATGGACGGCAGCCGCCGCTCCGCGCATGGCAATGCGTATTTCACCGGTTTTGGCGCGGCAAAGCGCATCGTCTTCTTCGACACGCTGATTTCACGGCTGAGCGGCGACGAGATCGAAGCCGTGCTCGCACACGAGCTCGGTCATTTCAAGCGCCGACACGTGATGAAGCGGATGGTGGCCACATTTGCGATCAGTTTGGCGCTGCTCGCGCTGCTCGGCTGGCTGATGCAGCAATCGTGGTTCTACACCGGCTTGCACACGGTCCCGTCCCCCGATGGCGGCAACGAAGGGCTCGCGTTGCTGTTGTTCTTCCTGATCATGCCGGTGTTTCTGTTTTTCGCGGGACCGTTGGGTGCGCTCACCTCGCGCAAACACGAGTTCGAGGCCGACGCGTTCGCCGCATCGCAGACCCGCTCCCAGGATCTCGTCAATGCGCTGGTCAAGCTGTACCAAGATAATGCGTCGACATTGACCCCCGATCCGGTTTATTCGGCATTTTATTATTCGCATCCACCGGCGTCGCAGCGCATCGATCGGCTGCTGGCGGCCGCGCCGTCAGCCATGCCCGTAGCGGGCCACGCTTGATGGCCAAA
>CAWUJR010000695.1:0-2116 GCA_963922375.1 uncultured Robbsia sp. | reverse complement strand
CCGGACGGGTGATGGTACGTAAATTGCCTCTGGACGTACGCGTGACCGATCCGACCGAGCGTATGCCGTCCATGGGGCTCGAGCAACGCGAACGGGCGATGGCCGACGAAATGCGGGCGCTGCGGGACCGTCACACACGCCGTGCCACCGACACCGTGCAAGTGTTCGGACAGGGCGAGGCGCAACAACGCAATGGGGCCGTGCTGGCGCGTCCCCCGGCCACCTCGCGCGTGGAATTGTTCATGCCGCGGCCGAAGCCGGCGGCAGACAAAAAACCTGTAACTGAGACGATCTGATGTCCACCCCCAAGATCCGCGTGTTGTGCATCGACGATTCTGCCCTCGTGCGCAGTCTGATGACCGAGATCATCTCCAGCCAGCCGGACATGATGGTATGTGCGACCGCGCCGGATCCATTGGTCGCGCGCGAACTGATCAAGCAGCATAATCCCGACGTGCTGACGCTCGACGTCGAAATGCCGCGCATGGACGGTCTCGATTTTCTGGAGCGCCTGATGCGCCTGCGCCCCACGCCGGTCGTCATGGTGTCGTCGCTGACCGAGCGTGGCTCGGAAATCACGCTGCGGGCGCTCGAACTGGGGGCGGTCGACTTCGTTTCGAAGCCCAAAGTGGGCATTCGCGATGGTTTGCTCGACTACAGCAATATCATCGCCGACAAGATTCGTGCGGCTGCACGTGCCAAAATTCGACCGCTGGCCGCACGTGCGGTGGCCGCGGCGCCGTCGCATGCTGGCGAGCACCATGCGCCTGCGATGGCGGCGCCGGTACGCAACACGTTGTTGTCGACGGAAAAGCTGATTGCGATCGGCGCATCGACCGGCGGCACCGAGGCGATCAAGGAAGTACTGCTGCCGTTGCCGTCCGATGCACCGGCCGTCCTGATTACGCAACATATGCCCGCCGGCTTTACGCGCTCGTTCGCGAAGCGGTTGGATTCGTTGTGCCGCATCTCGGTCAAGGAAGCGGAGCACGGTGAGCGCCTGCTGCCGGGGCATGCGTATATCGCGCCGGGCGATTTTCATCTGTCGCTGGCTCGCAGCGGCGCCAATTACGTGGCGGCGCTCAGTGACTCCGATCCGGTCAATCGCCACCGTCCGTCGGTCGATGTATTGTTCCATTCGGTCGCCGCGCATGCAGGCAAGAATGCAATTGGTATCATCCTGACCGGCATGGGCCGCGATGGCGCTGTCGGTATGGCGGCAATGCGTCGCGCCGGCGCCTATACTTTTGCACAAGACGAAGCGAGTTGCGTGGTCTACGGCATGCCCCGCGAGGCAGTCGTATTGGGCGGCGCCTGCGAAGTCGTCGGCTTACAGTCGATGACCGAAAGCGTGATGGGCCGCCTGATGCAGATGGGAGAACGCGCGCACCGGGTATAAGCCAAACGAGCCGACCAAGCGGAACATGCCGACCCAACGGACGTAGATCGACCTGGATCGAACTGGATAATTAAGCAGCAAGCATGCAGATGGACGCAAAAGCGCGGACATCACGCTGAATTTCAAGATATTTGAGGCGCACACGATGGATACTTCGATAAAGATTCTGGTGGTTGACGATTTCCCGACGATTCGGCGAATCGTCAGGAACCTGCTCAAGGAGCTGGGCTACAGCAACGTCGACGAAGCGGAAGACGGCGCAATGGGTCTGGCAAAGCTGAAAGCCGGATCGTACGACTTCGTCATTTCCGACTGGAATATGCCGAACATGGACGGTTTGCAGATGTTGCAAGCCATTCGTGACGATGCTGCGTTATCGCACCTGCCGGTGCTGATGGTGACGGCCGAGGCGAAGAAGGAAAACATTATTGCTGCGGCGCAAGCAGGGGCGAGCGGCTATGTCGTCAAACCGTTTACGGCTGCGACGCTCGACGAAAAAATCTCGAAGATTCGGGAAAAGATGGCCAAAGCGGGGGCATGACATGACAAAGCGAGACGAGATAGTGGATATCGACGACGAGCTGTTTGGCACCCCGCCTGCGAAGGGCGAAACCCGGGCAGCCGAGCCAAAGGCCAAAGCGGCGAAGCCTGCCGCGGCAGCAAAAGCCGAGGTGAAGGCGTCGACGAGTGTCGACGTGGCCGCCGCGGAGAGCGCCG
>CAWUJR010000694.1:0-2118 GCA_963922375.1 uncultured Robbsia sp. | reverse complement strand
GCCGCACGGCAGCGGCGCACGGCCCGACATACAACCCGACCTTCGATGCTGCACAGCATCCGCTGCTGCCTGCGCTCTATGCACGCATGAAGGCCGGCAATTTCGCGCAAGGACTGACGGGCTTATCCACGCAACAAACAGCAGAGACGATCGACCGGGTGCGTGCCGTGTACGCGGGTCAGATCAGTGAAGTGGACCATCAGATCGGCCGCGTGATGGCGGCGCTTCGCGACAGTGGTCGCTGGCACGACACCATCGTGATCTTTACGGCGGACCACGGCGAGCAATTGTTCGATCATGGCATGCTGGGCAAGGTCGGCTATTTCGATCAGGCCGCGCATATTCCGCTCAACGTGCGCGATCCTCGCCGTATCGCCGACGCGGGTCGTGGCAAAACGATCCAGCAGTTCACGGAGGCGATCGATATCCTCCCGACGGTGCTGGACGCAGTGGGGGTGCCGATACCGGCGAACGCCGACGGTCATAGCCTGCTATCGCTTTGCTCGGGTGTGATCCCCACGTTTTGGCGCGACGAAGCACACTGGAGCTATGACTTCCGCAACATCCGCACGCACCACATGGAACGCACGCTCAATCTGCCGTCCACGTGGTGCAATCTGCAAGTGGTGCGCACCGACACATTGAAGTATGTTCATTTTGCGGGCTTGCCACCGGTACTGTTCGATCTGAGAAACGATCCGCACGAACGGGTCAATGTCGCCGATGCCCCCGGCAGCCGAGCGCTCCGCCTGGAAGGGCTGGAGCGGATGATGACTTGGCGCCAACGCCACGAGGATCGAGCGCTGACCGGGTATCTTGCGCACGCGGGCACGCTTTATACCGACCCCCTAGGCGATACACTGGATCGGCCACCGTACCGCCCGCACTGAACCTGTTTCCGACACAGCCATCATGCAGATATCGCAACTGCGCGCCTTTCAGGCCGTTGCCGAAACCGGCGGATTTTCCAAGGCAGCGGCTGCGTTGCACCTGACGCAACCGGCGGTCTCCGATCACGTGCGGCACCTGGAACAGGAATTCGGCGTCACGTTGTTTCATCGCAGCGGCCGGTCGGTCGAACTCACCGAACTGGGACGCCGCTTGTTGATTGCAACGCGCCAGTTGTTCGGTTATGAGCGCCATGCACGCGATGTCCTGAGTGCCGCCAGCACGTTGACGGCGGGGGTGCTTACCCTGGTCGCCGATGCGCCCGATCTCGCCGTGCAATTGAGCGCGGCCTTTCGTGCGCGTTATCCTGGCGTCATGCTGCACCTCAGTATCGCCAATGCCGAAGTGTGCATCGAGCGCGTGCTGTCGAACGTCGCCGATGCCGCCGTCACCGCGGCGCCGCAGGTCGACAGTCGGATCCGCTCGCAGGTTTTACGGCGCGAACCGCTGATGGCACTCGTGCCGGCGGCCAATGCGCTGGCACGAAAGCGTCAGATCGCCTTCGCCGATCTGATCCAGCAGCCGCTCATATCGCGTGAAACCCGTTCGGTCACGCAGCGGCTATTCGAAGGAGAGCTCGCACGTCACGCGTTACGTGCGGAGCCCTCGATGCGTGTCGAAGGCCGCGAAGCGTTGCTGCAGGCTGTCGCGCACGGAATCGGCGTCGGCGCCATTGCACGGGCGGAGTTTTCGGGCGATCCACGGTGCCGTGTCATACCGCTGCTCGACTGTCAGGCGGAAATGGTCGAGTCGTTGGTGTGTCTGGCAGACCGGCCCCCTTCCCGACTGATCGATGCCCTCTTCGATCTGGGTATGCCGATGAGCGGGCCGATGAGCGGGCCGATTTGACGCCCAAACTTATTTTTTCAGACGGAATTGAGATGCAACACGAGCAGAAAACAAACGCCAGGGTGTCTTCCGGTGTTGTCACGGCGCTGCTGGCGGCAGCACTGTTCGGCGCAACCACGCCCCTGGCCAAAATGCTGCTGGGCGGCAACATTCGCGCTGCGACAACAGACTTGTCGCCCTTCATGGTCGCCGGTCTGTTTTATCTGGGCAGCGGCGTCGGATTATCACTGCTGATTGCGCTCCGGGGCGCGTATCGTCGCGCGCAGCGGGATGGCCGCAACCTCGCGCCACGACAGCACGCTGACGATGACCACGACAGCG
>CAWUJR010000693.1:0-2127 GCA_963922375.1 uncultured Robbsia sp. | reverse complement strand
GGAGGCCGAGCCGGCCGGTCTGGTGGCGTTGTTCGATCTGCAAAGGGTGTGGTTGCACCGTTTGCGTGAGATCGGCGTCACGGTTCGCGACGAACCGTTTCGCCCGCATGTCAGCCTGTTGCGCAATGCAATGTCGTCCGATATTGCCGGGCAACTCGCCGGCTTGCCGTTCGAACCGGTGCAGTGGACGTTCTCGACGCTGTCGCTGATGGCGTCCGAGCCAAGCGGGGGGCGTCATCGCTATGTCGAACTCGCGCGCTCGCCGTTGCGCGAGTCGGTCGATGTGGGGTAGGCCCGCGATACGGCCGAATTCGGCGGCCTACACTATCCAGACCGACGGCTATATAGCAAACCGGTCGGCGCGTGAGACAATGAGCGGCGCTGCAGGTCCAACGCGCGAGTACACATCCGTTTGCCGACCCCGTCTACCGTCATCGCGGGCCCCTATGCGTTGACCGGGGTCCGCCGACCTGACCTATCTGCTGGCCCAGGAGCAAGAATGTTCGGCGATATCGCCCGTTATTTAATCGACATCGTTTTCACGCTGTTCGGTGCCGCCCTGATTCTTCGGGCATGGATGCAGGCTGTACGCCTGCCCCCGCGTAACCCGTTTTCGCAGGGTGTTTTCCAAATGACCGACTGGCTGGTGGTACCGCTGCGGCGGATCATCCCCGGCAAGGGTGGCGTCGATTGGGCCAGTCTGCTGGCAGCCTGGATCGCTGCGGTGATCTACCTGCTGCTGGTGGTATCGGTCACCGGCGGCGACCCCGGCGCGCTGTTCCCGGTCGTCTTCGTGCTCGGATTGTTGACCGCGTTGAAATGGGCGGTCAATCTGTTGATGTGGGCGACGCTGTTGATGGCGCTGATGTCGTGGATCAACCCCGGCTCGCCGGCGATGGCGCTGCTGAATGTGATGACCGCGCCTTTCCTGAACCCGATTCGTCGCGCGATGCCGCTGATCGGTGGCATGGACTTGTCGCCATTGCTGTTGTTTGTGGTGACGCAAATCTTGCTGATGGTGATCGGTCGCGTCGGTTTTGCGCTGTCCGGTTTCATGTGACGGCGGCACCCGTCATCCGGCATCGGTCGCACGCGCCGGCTGAGCCGGCGACGCCGCGTCCTGACGGAGTGCGTCGCGCCAATCGCGCTTCGGGAAAATATCGTCGCCCAGCGCGCTCACCGGCGACAGATTGGTGACGTCGATGCCGTGATGCCGCAGGATCGGCGCGGCCTCCCGGAATGATGGCTCGATCTCGCGCGTCAATTGCCGATGCAGCATGGTCGGCAAGGTATCGGCGGCGGTTTCGTAAAAACGCGGTGTGGACGCCGCATTCGCCAAATCGATGCCGTGCAGAAAAACCGATGTGAATCCGAGCCACGCCAGCACCTGCATCGCTTCGAACGCGACCGTCCCACCAGGAAACACGCCTTGGCGGATATCGTCGCTGAATCCCAATTCCTCATTACCATCGAATGGCCGTAACGCGCCGTCCGACGCTGCGGCGACCTCTGCGACGGGGCGGGTCGGGCACAGCGCCTGTTGACCCACGCGTTCGATCAGAAAGAAGCGGCAGGCAATCGCGCTTTCCGGGAACGTTTGCAAGATGGTCCAGAGGCAAATCGGCGTGGTGAAGAACAGGAGGTCGCTGGCGATGATATGCGCGACCAATTGCGGCCGATGCTTGATGAAGCCCTTGTCGGTGACGCAATAAAAATCGAACGACACGCCCTGGCTGATGCTCAGTGCAATCGCGCCGTTGACGCCCAGCACGTTCGACAGCTTGAGCGACGCATAGTCGATGCTGGCAATCGACGGCCCGGTGGCGATCAGATGCGCGGTGTCCGCGTGCGCAGTCGATTCGCCTCCTCCGATTGCACGGAGCGCGGATCGTGCCATGTGCCGCTCGATCGATGCATTGGCAATCGGAAACGTTCTGCGACCGATGCGAAACGCGGTGATGCGCCCCTTCTCGTCACGCTCGATCTTTGCATGCGGCCACAGCCGTTCGCTGTCGCGCAGTGTGTGGGAATGCGTCGCACGGAACACTTGTCGCAACAGCGTGCTATAGCCGCGCCGCAGCGCGCGTGAAACGGGGTGGCGTGGCTGGGCCGCGTGGCGCTCGTTCC
>CAWUJR010000692.1:0-2127 GCA_963922375.1 uncultured Robbsia sp. | reverse complement strand
CGGCAAGAGATAATCGTTTCGACGAGAAGATATCCAACGGCATAAGTGGCCGCGCGGCGCGGCGTTGTCGCCAAACGAAATCCAGCGATGTCAGCACGGCGACCGCCAGATAGCCCACCGCGCGTTGCCAAGCGCCTGGCTGCGACAGCCGCGAGCATGCATCGGCCGCCAGGATTAACGTTCCCATGGCCGCTGCGGACAGCAGGGCGCCTTCAGCATCGAAGCGACCTTGGCCCGTGGGTTCGGTATCCGGCAGCGCCTTCAACGCGAGCACGATCGCAATCGCGCCCAGCGGCACATTGATTGCAAACAACCATTCCCATCCCAGCACCGCCAGCAGTGCGCCGCCGATGGCCGGACCTGCGGCGGTGGCGGCCGCGACCATCAGCGCATTGATGCCCAGCGCGGAACCGAGCAGGCGCGACGGAAAAACCGTTCGATAGATCGCGGGGCCGATGCTCAGCATCGCGGCGCCGCCCAGACCCTGCAACAAGCGCATGACGGTCAACTGCAACAACGTATGCGACAGCGCGCAGCCTAGCGAGGTCAGCGTAAAGACCGTCAAGCCGCCGACATAGAGGCGCCGAAAGCCGATGAAATCGGCGAGCGATGAAAACGCAATCAGCGTCATCGCAGCGGCGAGCAGGTAACCGTTGGCGACCCAGACCGCCGCGGCTGCCGTGACATTGAGCGCGTGCGCAATCGTAGGCAACGCAATGCTGACGATCGAGCCGTCCAGGACAGCCACCGCCGTTCCCAACAATACCGCAAAGGTCGCGATGCGCCGCTCGGCGCCCCGCAGTCCGTCGTCGGACGGCAAATCAGCAAAGAGTTTCATCAATCATCGTTAGGCGCAAGCGGGGCGTACCCGCAACGGGCATCGACGGCCAGCACAAAATCTCGAATATACCGAAAGCGGCGGTTTCATGCCGACGGTTGAGTGTGCCCCTGTCGACAATCGATCGACTTCTTGTCGACAGAAGGATTGCCGATCTCACCTCGCCAGACGAGGCTCGTATGATAATTTGCGATGACGATGTCGATTTGCGCCTCAGGCAGCGTGTTGAGGCGCAGATGCTCTCGGATGGCCTGCTCCGGGTAACCATGATCGTACCAACCGATAATGTCCTGGATCATTTGTTCTGCTTGCGCCTGTTTCTCAGAGATCGCGGTCGATGCTACTTGGTTCAGGCCGAGGGCCGTGTAATGGTCTGATATCAGGACGGCAGCCTCCGCCGGCGAGAACCGCATCCAGAGGAGGGCGGCTCGGACTCCCGGCTCAGACATACCTCGCTCTAGTCGCTGCAAGATCATCATCGTCGAGTAATCGGCTATCTGCGCTTTCCTGTCGTGGTCGATCTTTTCGATGTCTTCTACTTTAGAGAGGGTTTGTCGCGCAACCGCGTTTGCAGGGAGGGTTTGCAATTCCCGCGTCACGAACCATCGGCCCATTTCGAAGAATTCTGGTGATGGCGGCACGGAACGTTGACTTTCGATATGGTCGCCGCGCACGTTGCGAATGCTCGAAGGGGGCCGCAGATTTGCGCAGCGGCGAGCGCTTCTCTGCGTATCTTGCGTTTGGTAAGGCCCGGGCGTAGCGACCGATGTCGCCGGGGCGCGAGGGCGTTCGATTCGACCTTGAGGCAATGCTGTACATGCCGATCCGGTGACGTTGGGCATCGGGCATCTCCAGTGGTGACGTTGGCGTCATTATTCAATGGCCGCGCTCGACGCTCCTTTCCAAATCGCCGCTTTTCGGTATGGGCATTGCGCTATTGAGTGCCGTCGCGATCCTTCAATTCCTGCCATTTCTCGTCGATCTTGCCCGGTTTGAAGAGGCAGTCTCTTGCGACGTCGTCGGCAGTATCGCCCTTTTCTATGCGGAACTTGAGGTACCACTCTACGACTTGATAGCTGAGTACGTCTTTAGGCGCATCGTGGGAAACGCTTCGCGGCCCAAGCGTACTATTTCGGGCGCTTCGTACCGGGAGCGGCGGGGCCAGGCGATGGCTGTCGTGCGGAGTCGATCGCGGGATCGATCGCGGCTGTTGAGTCGGGGGAGGGCCGGCCGAGTCGGTCTGCGATCCGCCGCTGCGTGCCCGTGGAGCCCATTGCGTCGCGGGGGGC
>CAWUJR010000691.1:0-2131 GCA_963922375.1 uncultured Robbsia sp. | reverse complement strand
CGCCGACGGCGCGCGCGCGCCCACGAAAAAAGGCACGGCGAGTCACATCATCGATCACGACCACCGGCGTCAACGCCGCCATGTGCGCCGCGCCAAAGGTATCGCCTTCGACCAGTTGGCGCTGCCGAATACGGAAGTAGTCGCCGGTCACGCCGCTAAGGTAAGCATTCGCCTGGGCATGGCCGCGGCGCAGTTCGAGCGATCGACTGACAACCGGCGACACCGCATCGACATAAGGCTGCGCGGCCAATGCATCCACATCCGCCAGCGTCAGCGTCTGAATCGCGCTCGCCCGCGTATCGGTCTCGCTGGTTCCCGGTAGCACATAGATTGCGTCGGCGCCCCAGGATCTGATTTCCTCGAGCATCTGGGTGCGCGCACCGCCCCCTACCGCACTCATCGAGACGACCGAGGCGATCCCCATCGTGATGCTGGACATGGTCAATAACGTGCGCATCCGGTGGCGACGCAACGCAACCCATGCGCTTGCCAGCGTGTCGCGCACCGCCCCCCACCCCACCCCGCTGCCGCGTCGGTCCTCCGCTGTCTCCGCTGTCTCCGCTGTCTCCGCTGTCTCCGCTGTCTCCGCTGTCTCCGCTGTCTCCGTCGTGCGATCGGCAGCGGTCAGGCGATCGGAAACGATCATGCCATCGCGTAGATCGATGATCCGATCGGTCGCCGCCGCGACACTCTGGTCGTGCGTCACGACGACGACCGTATGTCCTTGACGATTCAGCGTACGCAACGTCGCCAGTACCGCAGCGCCGCTTCGACTGTCCAACGCACCGGTCGGCTCATCGGCCAGTATGATGTCGCCGCCATTCATCAGCGCACGCGCGATACTCACACGCTGTTGCTGACCGCCGGACAACGCCGCAGGACGGTGCCCCTCCCGTTCCGCGAGCCCCAATCTCCACAGTAATGCCGACGCGCGACGCGCACGGGCCTCTGCCGGTTGCCGTTGATAAACCGCAGGCACCTCGACGTTTTCTCGCGCAGTCAGATGACTCAGCAAGTGGTAACGCTGAAACACGAAACCGAACCGCTCACGGCGCAATGCCGCCCGAGCATCACTGTCGAATGCTCCGGTGTCATGACCGTCCACCCAATACTGACCATCGCTCGGTCGGTCGAGACAACCGAGAATATGCATCAACGTGGACTTACCCGATCCGGACTGCCCGACAATGGCGACCATTTCGCCGGCCTCGATGTCCAGATCGATGTGTTTGAGGACCGGGATCGGCGTATCCCCCGTATTGCCCGCAGCGAACGTCTTCGTGACACCGCGTAATCGGAGCAGCGGCATGCGTTCCTCGATACCAGACGCTGTGCTATCCGATTCTTTCTTTGCGCGTCCCTCGTGATCGGTCATCCGCGCCACCCCGCATCGGCGACAATGGTGTCCCCTTCGGACAATCCCGTCCTGACCTCGACACGCGCGTCGCTGCGAATACCCAATGTGACCGACTGCCGACGATGCGATCCATCGCGCCCGATCACGTAGACGTGCCCCCGCTCTGCGTCGCGCGCCGCGTCGGTACCCGCTCCGGCCACACGCTGTTCGTCGTCCGGAGGCAATAGCGCCATCAACGGAATCGTGAGTACATCTGAAGCCTGTCGCGCGACGATGTCGATGTCGGCGGTCATCATTGGCCGCAGCGTGCCGGCCGCGTTATCGACATCGAATAGCGCCTGGTAGTAAATCGCACGGCTGGCGTCGCCGGTCTTCTTCACCGGTGTCGGCTCGATCTCGCGAATCACCCCGCTGAGTTGCCGGTTCGGTGCGGCCAGCACGGAGAACGTCACGGGCTGTCCGAGCGCTACCCGATCAATATCGGCCTCGGACACATGCGCGGCCACGGTCATCTGCGTCACGTCCGACAGCGTCAGGATCACTTGCGCCGTCTGCGTCGCAACGACGGTCTGCCCTTCAAGAATCTTGATCGAAGTCACCTCGCCGTCGATCGGTGCCACGATCCGCGTACGTGCTTTTTCGGTGATCGCATCGTCGAGCAGAATGCGAGTCCTCACCAACGCCGCGTGGCGCTCGGCCAGCAACGCGCGTTGCCGCGCCCAGTCTGCGTCTGCCTGCTCGACGTCCTGCTCGGAACCGGCATTGCTCGACCGC
>CAWUJR010000690.1:0-2137 GCA_963922375.1 uncultured Robbsia sp. | reverse complement strand
CCGGACACGGGGCCAACCTCCGCGGCTGCCATGGGCACCGACGCACCAGCGGCACGCACGCCCAACGGATCGGTGTTTTCTTCCAGCGCACGTTCCAAGCGTTGCTGGACGCCGTTCCTGACCGCATCATACCCGCGTTTGATCGCCCAGCCGAACGCATAAGCGTCGGCAGCACCGTGACTTTTGATCACGATCCCGCGCAGGCCGAGCAACGCTGCGCCGCTGTACCGCCGCGGATCCACACGTTTTCGCACCTGCGACAGCACCGGCCAAGCGATGACCGCGAGCAACTTGGTGAAAATGGAACGCCCGAATTCTTCCTTGATGATCCTGCTGAGCATCTGCGCAAGACCTTCGGACGTTTTCAGTGCGACATTGCCGACGAAACCATCGCAGACGACCACATCCGTGGTGCCCTTGTAGATGTCGTTCCCTTCGACATTGCCATAGAAATTCAACGTGCTCGCGCGCAGCAGTTCGCCTGCTCGTTTGATGACGTCGTTTCCTTTGATGACTTCCTCGCCGATATTGAGCAGGCCGATGGTCGGTCGCTCCTTGCCTTCCACCGCGGCGACGAGTGCATGCCCCATCTCGGCGAACTGCAACAGATGTTGCGGCTCGCAGTCCACATTCGCGCCCAGATCGAGCACCGTCGTGAAACCGTTGATATTAGGCATCACGGTCGCGAGCGCCGGACGCTCGATACCGGACAAGGTTTTCAGTACGTAGCGGGAGACCGCCATCAACGCGCCGGTGTTCCCAGCGGAAACACAAGCTTGCGCGCGCCCTTCCTTGATCAGGTTCAGGGCGACACGCATCGACGAGTCTTTTTTACGCCGCAGCGCCACTTCCACCGGGTCATCGGATGCAACGACCTCGGACGCCGCAACCACGCTCAGACCAGGAAGATCGAGCGCCTTGCATTTCGCCAGCTGAGCTCGGATCGGCGCTTCAAGGCCAACCAGAATTAACTCGACGCCGTCTTGTTGACGAATAAAATCGACAGCTGCTGGGACGGTGACGGACGGACCGAAATCGCCGCCCATGCAGTCAATAGTAATTTTTACGGTCATGCATGCGCCGCGCTGGAGTTCAGGCACAGATGAGGGACCAGTAAATGCTGCTGATCCGACAATTTGCTCGCCGATCCGGCTGCCGTTTTGCCCACGTCGCGCAACCCATACGGACGGGACGCGATGGCCTGTGCAGAACTAGGGAACATCTGTCCGAAGTGCTATCGGGAAGCTAACGCGTGCCACGGAACCGATTTAGTCGTTCTTGGTCTTGACGACCTTTTTGCCACGGTAGAAACCGTTCGGGCTGATGTGGTGACGGCGATGCGTTTCGCCCGACGTTGCCTCAACGGCCAGCGGTGCGACTTCGATGAAGTCATGCGAACGGTGCATGCCGCGCTTCGACGGCGACTTCTTGTTTTGCTGAACTGCCATGAAATGCTCCTAAATAGGGTGCGAATTCTATCACAACTTGATGCAGTGCTGACAAACGCCAGCACTTCCCATCACAATTTGCGGCTTCCCCGCCACGTCAGGCCAGCGAGATAACCTTTTTCTTCACTCGGCCCATCGTGCAACCGAGTGATCCAATGCTCGATTTATCGGCCTCAGGCGTCGTCGTCGGACGATAATTTCTTACGTAGATCCGACAATGCGGCAAACGGATTCGCCGGCGCTTCGCCCGGCAACGGTGCGTCTTCCTCGGCGGCTGCGACGCGCGCTTCGATGTCTTCGACGCTTTCCACGCCCAGACTGCCATCCGCGCCACTGACCACGCTTTCATGCACTGCCGAGCAGACGTCGTGCTTCGGCACCATCGGATACGACAGCACGATTTCTTCGTCGATCAGGTCATACAGGTCGAACGCCTGGGAACCGACAATGACTTCCGCTTCCCCTTCGTCCAATGCGATCGCATCCGCTTCGTCCTCGGTATCCATCACCTTATACAAGGTCTCGATGTCGAGCGGAAATTCGAAGGCTTTCATGCAACGCTGACATTCGAGCCAACTGCGCCCCTGAATCGTCAGCGTCAAATACGGCTGCGTGACAGTATGGCTGGTCGTCGTCAAGGCCGCATCGGCTTGCGGGCGGCCGTTTGTCGGCGCCTCGCGACGGACCTC
>CAWUJR010000689.1:0-2137 GCA_963922375.1 uncultured Robbsia sp. | reverse complement strand
GGGCGCGCCGCGAACCCGGCCGACCCGGCAGCGCAGTCGTTGCCGGACAAGTCCACCGATACCGGCAAGCCCGCGCGTAGCGAGGTCGATACGGTGCGCTGGGTCGAGGTCTTCACGCACTCGGTGCAGTTGCATCAAACGCCGCTATCGGTCGCGCCGATTTTTGCGAAGCAACGTGCAGGCGTGCCGCGCGCGTGGATCTTTACGTCGGCGACGTTGTCGGTTAAAAACGATTTCACGCACTACGCGGCGCAAATGGGTTTGTCTGCGCAGCGATCGATGACCTTGCCGAGTCCTTTCGATTATCCGCAACAGGGTCTGTTGTACGTGCCGCGCAATATGCCGCAACCCTCGTCGCCAGACTTCACCGATGCGGTGCTCGATGCGGCACTGCCGGCCATCGAGGCGGCGGGCGGTCGGTGTTTCCTGCTGTGCACGACACTGCGCGCGGTCGAACGGATTGCAACACGCTTGCGCGAGATCATCGCCACGAACGGCTGGGATTTCCCGCTGCTGGTCCATGGCGAAGCAAGTCGAACCGAGCTGCTGGATCGCTTCCGCCATTACGGCAATGCGATCCTTGTCGGCAGTCAGAGCTTCTGGGAAGGGGTGGATGTGCGCGGCGATGCGCTGTCGCTGGTGGTCATCGACAAGCTCCCCTTTGCGCCACCCGACGATCCGGTGCTGGCTGCACGTCTGGATGCGTTGGCTAAAAAGGGCTTGAGCCCGTTCGCGGTCCATCAATTGCCGCAGGCGGTCATCACGTTGAAGCAGGGCGCGGGTCGGCTGATCCGCGCTGAAACGGATCGCGGTGTGCTGATGATCTGCGATACCCGCTTGATTGATAAACCGTACGGTCGCCGCATCTGGCAGAGCTTGCCGCCGTTCGCCCGAACACGCGACATCGAAACCGTTACGGCATTTCTATCGGCGAAGCCTGCCGACGATGCGGCCGATGTGTCGGACACGCCCGACACGCCCGACGCGTCCGACACATCGGGTCGTTGACGCCGATACGGTTAGCGCAAACCGGTAGGCACTTCCAGGTAGGGTAGAGGCTGCCCGGCGAACGAGGCTTGCCGGGCAGCAGCGGGCGCCGATTACCAGATCTGGTACCACGGCTTGCTGGCCGCAGCGGTGCGGCGACCCGTGACATAGGTGCTATCCGGGAACGTGGCGGCCAGTACGCGATGCGTATCGTCCGCCAGCTTCGTTTCGCCCAATGCACGATACGACAGCACCATCAGCTGCAATGCATCTTCGGTCGCCGGCGCGCCTTGATAGGTCGACAGCGCCATTTGCGCCCGGTTGATCGCGGCGACGTAGGCGCCCCGCTTGTAGTAATACTGAGCGGCATGCACATCATGCTTTGCCAACGCGTTCACGATATACCGCAGGCGTTGCGCCGAATCGGGTGCATACCGACTCTTCGGGAAACGATCGACGACCTGCTTGAAGCTGTCGTACGAGTCGTGCAGCGCTTTCGGATCGCGATCCGACAAGTCCTGGCCACTGAAACGCCCGAACAGACCCAGGTCATCGTTGAAGTTGATCAGGCCTTTCAGATAGTAGGCGTAATCGACATTCGGGTGATCCGGATGCAGTTTGATGAAGCGATCCACCGCGGTGTTCGCCGCTTCGGTATCGCTGTCGCGATAGTTGCAGTAAGCAACATTCAACTCGGCCTGCTGCGCAAATCGACCGAACGGGTCACGGCCCTCGAGCGTATCGAAATACTTCGCGCACTTGGACCAATCACCACTATCGAGGGCATCCTTCGCCTCCGAGTATAATTTGTCCGTGCGCCAGGTTGCCGTTTCATCGGTTTTCTCCGGCAAACCGCCGCAACCGGCCAGTATTGCCGCCGCAGTGGCTAACGCCACTATCCTCAAAGTATTCAGGGCTTGCATTTCCTCGCCTACGTAATGACCCGATCAGCCGCCGATTATAGCCGAAGCCCCGCCGTCTCCAATTCAAATACCGATAAAACGGATGAGTTGGAGCCTTTATTCGCCGATGACGACCTGCTCGATGCGGTCGACCATGCATCGGACGATCCGTCTGATCCCGCCGCCACGAGCGGCAAAGCCTTATCCGGCATGCCTGGCACCCCTTCCGGGGAGTCGGGCGCAACGTC
>CAWUJR010000688.1:0-2139 GCA_963922375.1 uncultured Robbsia sp. | reverse complement strand
GGCAGCACTTCCGCCGGCACGCGCGGGATCCTTCTCCAGGTCCGACAATGTCAGCGGAAAGCGCTTACCCGGGCCGCTCGTCATAGTGGCCGCTCCGCGCCGGCATGGGTCAAGCGCTGCGATTCATTCGTTTCACTCGATTCGTTTGATGCCTGCACACCGCGCGCGCCACCGACCGTGCCGATCCACTCGCGCAGTGCGGGCGAGCGTCGTGTATCGGTCAGATCCAATTGCAACGGGGTGATCGACACGTGCCCGAGACTCACCGCATGAAAGTCCGTTCCGTCGCTGGCATCCAGCGTATCGCCGGTCGCGCCGATCCAATAGATCGGTTGCCCGCGCGGATCCGTTTGCCGGATCACCGGCTGCGACGGGTGGCGTTTGCCGAGTCGCGTGACCCGCCAATCGCCAATGTCTCGCGATGGGCGGTTCGGGATATTCACATTCAATAACAGCGGTCCCGGCAATGGGGTGGCGACATAATACGCGATCACGGCGGCCGCTTCGGCGGCAGCGGCATCAAGGTGCGCCCATCCGTGCTCGGCGAGCGAAAACGCAAAGGCCGGCACCCCGAATAGAAAGCCCTCCGTTGCCGCTGCGACCGTTCCCGAATACAACGTGTCCTCGCCCATGTTCTGACCGTTATTGATGCCCGAGACGACGATGTCGGGACGACTGTCGAGCAGGCCGGTCAGCGCGATATGCACGCAGTCGGTCGGCGTACCGTTGACGAAACGAAAGCCATTGGGGGCGGTAGACACCGTCAACGGCCGCGACAGCGTCAATGAGTTCGATGCGCCGCTGCAGTTGCGCTCCGGCGCCACCACGCTGATCTCGCCAAACGGTAATAACGCCTGATACAGCGCGTGCAGGCCGGGTGCAAGGTAACCGTCGTCATTACTCAGCAGTATGTGCATGGAAAGATTGTAACCGAGGTTTCAGCGCGGTTCGACGCGTGCGCCGCGGAACCAACGTCCCGCCTGTATCACGCGTCTAGAAGACCGATCTTCAGACGGCTTTCGGATCGTTTTTAAACCGCACGCCGGTCCAACACCGCACGTGCGATGGTACCGGCATCGACATATTCCAATTCGCCGCCCACCGGCACACCACGGGCAAGCCGCGTGACCGCCAAACCGCGCGCCTTCAACGTTTGCCCGAGGTAGTGAGCGGTTGCTTCCCCTTCGTTCGTAAAGTTGGTCGCGAGTATCACTTCGAGGACCACGCCATCGGTCGCCCGGTGCAGCAATTTGTCGAAATGGATTTCCCGCGGCCCGATGCCGTCAAGAGGGCTGAGTCGGCCCATCAATACGAAATAGAGCCCCTTGTACGTCAGCGTTTGCTCCAGCATCACCAGATCCGCGGGCGTTTCCACCACGCATAGCAGCGTAGGATCGCGATCGTCGTCCAGGCAGGTTTCGCACACCGCTGCTTCGGTGAAGGTATTACAGCGATCGCAATGCCGCAAACGCCCGGTCGCGCCGAGCAATGCATTGCCCAAGCGATCGGCCCCTTCCCGATCGTGCTGCATCAGGTGATAGGCCATACGCTGCGCGGACTTCGGGCCGACGCCCGGCAGCACGCGCAGCGCTTCGATCAAACTGGATAGCGCGGACGGCGGTTTCATCGCGTGGCGTGGTGTCTCAGAACGGCAGTTTCATGCCTGGCGGCAAGCCCATCCCGCCGGTCACCCCCCCCATCATCTGCTGCGAGAGTTCGTCTGCCTTGCGCTTGGCATCGTTGAACGCGGCCACGACCAGATCTTCCAACATCTCGCGATCGTCGGCGACCAGGCTCGGATCGATCGTCAGACGGCGTGCGGTGTGGTCGCCGGTCATCACGACCGTCACGAGACCTGCGCCCGATTCGCCGGTCACTTCCGATGCGGCCAGTTTGTCCTGCATCTTCTTGACGTTTTCCTGCATCTGCTGGGCCTGTTTCATCAGTCCCGCCAATTGTCCCTTCATCATGTCGCTGCTCCTTGATTCGCTTTCGTAAGTAGTAGGGCAACCGCTACGGTGCCGACGCCGCGTCGCGCGCCAGCGGCTGTGTGGCCCCCGGCAAAATCGCGGCGTCAAAATCTCTTAATAATGCTTGTACAAACGCGTCGTTATCGATCGATGCTTCGGCTCGACGTTG
>CAWUJR010000687.1:0-2139 GCA_963922375.1 uncultured Robbsia sp. | reverse complement strand
CGCCGTTGAATCGGGCGTGATAACGTCGTCCTCGCGTGCCGCCGCCGCGCCCGCCCCACGGATTCCGCTTAGCAACCGGCGCAATCAGCGCCCGTAATCCGGCAAAGCTGTCTGCACTGACTTCACCGCCGGCAACCAGTTCGCCCAGCGCGGTTTCCAATTCCATCGGCAACAAGCGCAGCTCGCTCGCCAGTTCATCGAAAAACATCGCGCCGTGACGGGATAACGCGTCGTGCACCGCTTGCGCTCGTGACGAATGCGCGGCTCCCCGTTCCGTTGTTGGCAAACAGCGTAGCCACAACGCCAACTCGCGGCGCGGCAACAATACAATGGGGGTGCTGCGAACCGGCGTGGGCGTGCTATTGGGCAAGCCGACGGAAAGGCCTGCGGACGAGCCGGCGCGGGTCTCAACGACGTTCTCGGTTTGGATAATGCCGAGTGCAGCCGTGACAACGGAGGACCCCGCTGCCCGGTTCGACAGCCGCGTCCAGGTCAATCGACCCGACCGGCACAGCGCATCGAGCCAGGCCGGGTGATAGCTTGCCAGCCTGGCCGGCAAAATGGCCTCTTCCCATCCTGCCGCGGCCACTTCGAAGCCTTCAAGTTGCGCGACCACAGCAGCCAACGCCTCGGGTCCGTCAGCGCGCGTCGACGGGGCGAGGTGCTGCCAGTCGAATAGAAACCGCATGAAATCCCGGCTCGAGACCGGCTCAATCTCCCGGCGTAACCGCTTGACCGTGTATCGATGGATGCGCGCCAGCAAATGACGCTCGCACCACTCGTCTTCCGCCACTGCGGGCGTGAAACGCCCACGTATCAGATAGCCCTCGTTTTCCAGTTTCGTCAGCGCCAATGCGACGGCGGATGCCGGCAAGGTGAGCGGTCGAGCGATCGCGCTCAACGTAACCGGCCCCATGCCCGTCATACGCGCGCGCACGACATCGAGAATCGGGTCTTCTTCTGTCGCTGGATCAGTCGCCTTGCGAGGCGTTCGCGAAAGCATTTGCAGCACGGGCTTGCAGGGCGCTTGCGGAAAAACCTTCCTGAGACTCGCCAGCCGTTCGAGCGGCACCCACAACGCATCGTTCTGCGCGACTTGCATGCGTGTGACGCGCCCCGCTTGGGCCAACGCGCGCAACCAATCGGCCTGTTCCCCGCGGGTCGTCACAGCTGTCACAGCTGCCGGACCGGCATCGATTTCCGCTTCATGCATGCATCCCAGTCCGAGCAACGCCTCATGCATTTCGTCTGCATTTCGCACGCGTGGCCAGGCTTCTTCGCGCACTGCGGCGATCGCTTCGGCATCGAGCGCGCCCAGGTCGTCGGCACTGGTTGGATCGGTCCAGCGACGGCTCAGCACCGCTTGCGTGCGGCGCTCCTCCAGTGGCGCATCGTCAAGAAATGCGTAAGGTCGCGCATTCAGCGTTTCGGCCGCGAGCGGCGACGGCGCAGGCAAATCGCGTGCGACCAATTTGATTGCCCCGGACTCCATACGTCGCAGCACCGAGAGCCAGCCCTCGCTGTCCATCGCCTCGTGCAGGCAGTCATCGATCGTTTGATCGACCAGCGGGTGATTCGGCAACTCGCGCTCACCTACCACGTTTTCGAGACAAGCCACTTGATCCGGGAAGACGGTCGCGAGCAGGTCATCACTGCGCATGCGCTGCAATTGCGGCGCAACTTTGTGGCCCCCGGTGAATCGCGGCAATGCTAACGCCGTCGTCGCGTTCCAGCGCCAGCGCACGCCGAAAAGCGGCGCATCCAAGAGCGCTTGTACCAGCGTATGCTCCGCAGTTTGACTATGCAGATAACGCCAGACCTCGTCCAATGCAAAGCTATGACTGGTCGATAAGGACAGCACGATCGCGTCCTCGGTGGCGGCGGCTTGCAATTCAAAATTGAAGGTGCGGCAAAACCGCTTACGCAACGCGAGTCCCCATGCGCGATTGATACGGCTTCCGAACGGTGTGTGAATCACCAACTGCGTTCCGCCCGATTCATCGAAGAAACGCTCCATTACCAACGTTTCTTGTGTCGGCAGCACACCCAGCGCGGCTTGCGCACGCGCCAGATACTCGACGATCTGCCGCGCGGCGGCATCGTTTGCCGAGGGTGTCGACGCGCGCTGCAGGAGATCAT
>CAWUJR010000686.1:0-2142 GCA_963922375.1 uncultured Robbsia sp. | reverse complement strand
GCCGCCCACGCTGCCTGTCGCACGCCACTGGAACGAGAAAAATCAGCGTACGACGTCGCCGGTGCAGCCGATGCTGCCGCCAGCACCGCAGGCGGCGATGTGGAGCGGTGAATGGAACGGGTAGCGGGAGGGACCACTTCGAGAACCACCGTCGACTTTCCTCTCTTCATAAGAATCAATACGGACCGCGTTACAATTGCGTCTCAGGGACCCGATTCGGTGCCACTCCCTCTTTATTTTAGGCGATCGGACCGCATATGTGCGTGATCGGATCGTCTCCTTCCCGCGCACGGGGAACCGCAGCACCCGCAGCAGCCGCTCGGCGGGGCTAGACTGCGTGGTTACAGGAGTCGACGTGACTATTTACCGCCTTGGCGAACATGCGCCGAAGATTCACGAAACGGCGTTCGTCGCCCCGGACGCCACGGTCATCGGGCAAGTGACGCTGGAAGCTGGCGCTAGCGTTTGGCCCGGTGCGGTGTTACGAGGCGATATTGAACCGATCGTCATCGGCGAAGGCACCAACGTGCAAGACGGCGCGGTGGTGCATACGGACCCCGGCTCGCCGGTATATATCGGCCCGTATGTAACTGTCGGGCATCAGGCCATGCTGCATGGCTGTGTCATCGAACGCAACGCACTGATCGGCATCCAATCGATCGTGATGAACGGTGTGCATATCGGCGAGAACACCTTGGTGGGTGCCGGCTCGCTGGTGCCGGAGGGCAAGCGCTTTGCGCCGGGCATCATGATATTGGGGTCGCCCGCGCGCATGGCGCGGCAGTTGACGGAAGAAGAAATTGAATGGATCGCGCAGCAAACACAGCTTTATGTGGAGCGCTGCCAGTACTACAAGGAAAATCTGGTCCGCATCGGTTAACGCTGTGGGCCGACGATGGGCTCGCGGTGCCGTTAATCGGTCCGTCTGGATAAGGAAAACGTTGTGAACGACCAGTTGCAAAGATTCATGTTCAATACTGCCCCGGTGCGCGGCGAATTCGTGTCGCTGCAACACACCTGGCAGGATGTGCTGTCGCGCCGCGATTATCCGGCGCCGGTACGCGCGATGCTCGGCGAATTGATGGCCGCCGCTGCGCTACTCTCCGCGAATCTCAAATTCGACGGCGCGCTCGTCATTCAACTATATGGCGATGGCCCGGTGCGCATGCTCGTCGTGCAATGCAATTCGGATATGACGATGCGCGCCACCGCGAAACTGTCGGTCGATGCGGCGGACATCGCGCCCAACGCGACGCTCACCGATCTCGTCAACGCGAACGGTAATGGGCGTTGCGCGATCACCCTCGACCCGCGCGACAAGCAACCCGGTCAACAGCCGTACCAAGGTGTCGTGCCGCTGTCCGACGAACGCGGGCCGATCGCGAGCATCGCCGGTGCGCTTGAACACTATATGCGGCATTCGGAGCAGCTCGACACACGTCTGTGGCTCGCTGCCGACCGGGAACGCGCAGTGGGCATGCTGTTGCAAAAATTGCCGTTGACCGGCGGCAATGCGACCGCGGCGAATACCGATGTGGACACGTGGGACCGCGTCTCGGCGCTGGGGGGCACGCTCAAGCCGGGCGAAATGCTGACGACAGACAGCGAGACGTTATTGCGCCGCTTGTTCTGGGAGGAAACGCTGGATAACGCCGATGCGACCGCAACGCGCTTCGCCTGCACCTGTTCGCGCGAAAAAGTCGGCGGCATGCTGACGATGCTCGGCCGCGATGAAATCGAAAGCGTGCTCGAGGAAAAAGGCGAAGTCGAAGTGCATTGCGAATTCTGCAATCAACGCTATGTGTTCGATCCGGTGGATGCGGCCCATTTGTTCACCGGCGACTTTCCGGCCAACGTTGCGTCGACGCCGGAGCAGCGCCACTGATATCGATGGCGTGCACTTCAAGTGTATTCCCCGTGTCTTTCACTGCGTCGCGGGTGTATGTTTGTCGCGCGTCCAGAAGATGAGATCGATATGACGATGAACACCGCCATTGTTCCCGAGCCTACCCCGCCTTCCGCCTGTCGGCGCGCGCCCGATGCATCATGCTGCCCTGCGGCAGCACACGACTTCCGTCAGCGTGCCAAACCGCTGATGGCGGCTGCGGTCACGCTTATGCTGTCAGCTTGTGTCACGAACGC
>CAWUJR010000685.1:0-2142 GCA_963922375.1 uncultured Robbsia sp. | reverse complement strand
GCTGCGCGTGACCGTGGTGGCAACGGGTCTGGGCCGTGCCGGCAAGAAGGCGCAACCGGCGCCGATGACGCTGCTGCGCACCGGTACGGATAACGCGCCGGTGTCCGTCGGTCACGCATCGTCGCAGAACCACCATGCGGCGGCCGATTACGGCACGTTGGAAACGCCTGCAGTATGGCGCAACTCGCGTGAAACGGCGTCTGCGCATGTGGCCGCGCTGCAGGAGAAGGGCGTGGATACGTACGACATCCCGGCGTTCCTGCGCAAGCAGGCGGACTGAGATGGCTGCGCGCGGCCGCTAGCCGAGGCGACTCAGTGATCCGGTAATCTCGTCAAGATGACCGATCCGGTGGTTGCCCGACGCACCTCGGGCAAGGAGCGATGCGGCTACGTGACATAAAAGCAACGGCCTCGAAACCAGGGGGAATGCCTCCCCTCCTGGCTTTCGGGCCGTTGTGCCCGCATTTTGTGTCAGCGTTTCACCTTGAGTAACCGTGGGAAACAGATTGAAGCAACAAGAGGCGCGGCGATTTGCTAGAATAGAGGCTATGAAGTAGAACAGTGTGATTGATAAAAGCAATCGACTAGCCAAGAAGAAGTCATCAAATGCTAAAGCAGCGAACTATCAAGACGATCGTAAAGACGGTGGGGATTGGCCTGCACTCCGGTCGCAAAGTCAATTTGACGTTGCGTCCTGCTGCTCCCGGCACGGGCATTGTCTTTTCACGAGTGGATCTCGACCCTGTCGTCGAGATCAAAGCGTCTGCGCATGCGATTGGCGGAACGCGAATGGCGTCGGTTCTGGAGAAGGACGGCGCCCGGGTTTCGACGATCGAACATTTGATGTCGGCGTGTGCGGGACTGGGCATCGATAATCTGTATGTCGACATCACCGCAGAAGAGATTCCGATCATGGACGGCAGTGCCGCCTCGTTCGTGTTTCTGATTCAGTCGGCAGGTATCGAAGAGCAAGACAGCCTGAAGCAGTTCATCCGCATCAAGCGGGCGGTAGAAGTACGTGAAGGCGATAAGTTTGCGCGACTCGAGCCGTACTTTGGTTTTAAATTGAAATTCACGATCGATTTCCATCACCCCGCAGTCGATAAGACCGGTCAGGAAGTGGAAGTCGATTTTGCTGAAACGTCGTATTCACGGGATATCGCGCGAGCACGCACCTTCGGCTTCGCTTACGAATTCGAAGCAATGCGCGAACTTGGGCTGGCCCGGGGCGGCAGTATGGAAAATGCGATCGTGCTGGACGAGTATCGCATCCTGAATGTCGATGGGTTGCGCTATGACGACGAGTTCGTGAAGCACAAGACGCTGGATGCGATTGGCGACCTGTATGTGGCTGGGAAGCCGCTGATTGGCGCTTACACCGCATATAAGTCGGGTCACGGTTTGAACAACCAGTTGATCCGCGAGATGTTTGCGCACGAGGACGCGTACGAAATCGTGACTTTCGAAGATGTGCAGAAGGCGCCGAAAGGATTCTTGTTTGATCCACAGGCGGCATTCGTTTGAAGCAGCACGATAGCGGCGATGTCGCTATCGTGCGGTAGTAAAGAAAGGAGGCTCTTGGACAGTGAACCCGTCCAAGGGCCTTTTTTTATGTGGCGTCGAAACGGACTAACCGCGCGCCGCTTTAAGGCGCGGGGCGGGCGTAGGACGTTTCGGGCTCGCTGACGGCATGGCCGCAGAGCGATCCGCCACGCTATCCTTGCGCGCACTCGCCCTTGGGGGCTTGGGCGGGGCGACCCGCGAAGGATGAATCAGTCCCGCGGGTTTCGGCGGGACCGCTGGCTTCGGACCGCGAGTGTGCTGTGTCGTCAGCGTATCCGTTGCTGATGGATGCCTCTCCATATTGACGTAATAGTTCGACGCCTGCGATGCCTGCGCTGCTTGTGCTGCTTGTGCTGCTTGTGCTTTGTCGTAAGCTTCACGCAGCGGCTGGACGGTCTGCTCGAACGCGCTTTGAATGGGCGTCAGCGGAAGCGGTCTGTGGCGCATATCGATGCGGCCAATGACATCGTCGCGGACCGCATCGCGACGCGTTGTTTTGCTCGGGACAACGGGGGAAGAGGAGGCAAAAGCCCGGCCGCCCTGCGAGCGGGGGAGCTGGATCGGCGGCGCGCCGGGCGA
>CAWUJR010000684.1:0-2148 GCA_963922375.1 uncultured Robbsia sp. | reverse complement strand
AGCTTCAAAGCGCGTGCGCGGCACCTCGCCGACGCGCTCGGCGTCCCGGCGCTGTCGCATAAAAAGCTCCGCACGCCCGATATCGCAAAGGCCATTCGGGATGCCACTCACGCTCCTTAACGTTCCTTAGAGCCCCTTGCGCGCGTCGCTCGGGGAATAACCGAAGTGGCGTTTGAATGCCGTGGCGAACTGGCTATGCTGGTTATAGCCACACTCCAGCGCCACTGAGGTGATTTTCGGCTTGCCTTGCGCGAGCAAATCACGTGCGCGGCTCATCCGCAGCCGCGTCAGATACGCATGCGGCGAGCTGCCGAAGGTATTCTTGAATTTTCGCAGAAAGTGATATCGGCTCAGGTTGCACAACTGCGCCAGCTCTTCCAGGCGTACCGGCTCGCCCAGATTCGCTTGCAAATAATCCATCAGCATGACCGCATGCACCTTGGAAAATTTGCCGCGCATATCGACCGTCTCAACCTCCGTGCTCGCATAAGTACGAATCGCGTTCAGCAGAATCCAGCTCATCAGACTGTCGATGCCAAGCGACAGCGACGGGTCGCTCCAATCCGCTTGCGCAATGCTCAATGCGGCGGAGCTGATGACCGGACAATGCTCCTGAAATACTTCGCGGAAGTTGAAATTACCGGGATTACCTTTAAGCGAGCTTGCCATGCCCTCTTCAAAGCTCGCACCGTCGATATACACATGGAGGAAGTTCAGCTTTTCCTCGATCATCCACTGCGAGTTCCCGCCCCCCGCCGGGAAGAGGCAGATGGCGCCTTCGAAACCGCGTCGCACCACCTTGTGATTCACCAACTGACTGCAGTGTTCGCCGCCAGCCATGTAAATGCTCAGCACATTCTCCGCCGGGCCTTGGTAATCGGTCAGCGTATTCTGACCGCTCCATTCCGATAGCGAAATGCCGGAACTCAGATGCGTGGTGCGAACCAGCTCGGCCCCGGCTGATTTGAGCGCGGTTTTAACAGTTTGCGAGTTTCTAGAGGGCATCTGCGTTCCGAGTCCAGGAGCGAGTTATCGGGCAGTCGTCACACCAGCGCTCATCAAGAAGCGGAAGCGACGGCTGAAAGCAAACACTTTACCGTATGCCGGATCGGCGACGGTTGACGATCGTCATGCGGACCAACAAATGTAAAGTATTGTTTCATTGTTATCCAATTTTATTCGAAGCGTCGGACAAATGTCGAATATCCATATGCACTGCGGCGTTTTTGCATCACCCGTGATGTAAGGGGATAGAGCGCAATCTGACGATCGGTGTGAGCAATATTTAGCAAGAAAACGCGTGCCTCGGCCAGTAATCTTTTGTAACGCTGGCCCGCCGTTGGCGTGCGGCGTATGACAAGGTGGAATCGCCCGATGGAATCGCTCTTCTCCGCCCGGTTTCTGACGTTCGATCAGGAATCGTGGACGCAACCGACCTCGCTGCGTTACGCCGCCGAACTGGTGCGTGACGGCAAAGTCGCGGCAGCATTGCTCGACATCGTGCCGGACGAGGCATTGGGGACCTGGTGGTTGGACAGTGCTCCCACGGGTGAAACAACCGCGACCGCGCAAGCGTCACACTTCACGCAGCTGTTCGTCGATGAAATAGGGGCCGAACGCCGGACATTCAACGGCTGGAACCGCTTTATGCTGGCTGTGAAGCACGCCTATCCGCGCGTGCAAGGCGCCGCCGCGCTCGCCACAGGCCCCGTCTGGTCCGGTGCGCCGTCCTCGTCTCAATGGGGGCTGGCATCGGTAGGCGGGGGTGACGGCGATGACGTTGCGGAAGTGGGCACGGCACCCGTCGTCGATAGTCGTATGCTGTCGGCGGGCGTCGAGCAGTTGGCCGCCTTCCTGACCATTCGGCCCGGTACGTATTCGCGCGGGATGACCTTATGGAACCGTCGCTCGGCGCCGGTCGATGCGGGCAACCCATGGAGCCAACCGGACAATCGCGGCCCGCAGCTTGCCCATCGTCCTTCGATGCCCGATGGCGCGGCACCGCTGACGATTTGGCCTACGGCCGGGCAACTGTGCCTCTTCAATAGCGCGTACCAGCATGCATGGGAAACGGCCCGGAGCGTCGGGACCACCGGCTCGCGGCCCCCGGCATCTCGTCGCCGATCTTCGCGGGGCACGTCCCGCGCC
>CAWUJR010000683.1:0-2153 GCA_963922375.1 uncultured Robbsia sp. | reverse complement strand
CGCGAGCGCAGCAGCGCGTGCAAAGGGACACACGCCCGCTGACGCGAGTGCGGCGACGTCCAGGTCGGACGATCCACAAAGCAAACGCGCGCTTTGGATTGCGCTGCTGGTTGCCGGGACCTTCTTCATGGAGAACCTGGACGGCACGGTGATTGCCACGGCCTTGCCGCAGATGGCGCAATCGTTCGGACGTGCCCCGGTCGATCTCAATATCGGCATGAGCGCCTATTTGCTCACGCTCGCCGTGTTCATTCCGATCAGTGGCTGGGTGGCGGATCGCTTTGGTCCGCGCGGCGTTTTCTCGCTCGCGACCGTCGTGTTCACGTTGTCTTCGGTCGGCTGCGGGCTGAGCGATACGTTGCCGATGTTTATCGCGATGCGGGTGCTACAAGGCATCGGCGGCGCGATGATGGTGCCGGTCGGCCGACTGGTGGTGCTGAAAAATACCCCGAAAGCAGCGTTGATGTCGGCGATTGCGACGATCACCTGGCCGGGGCTGGTCGCCCCGATCGTCGGTCCGCCATTGGGCGGGGCGATTACGACCTATGCGTCGTGGCGCTGGATTTTCTACCTGAACCTGCCGTTGGGCGTGATCGCGTTCCTGCTCGCGCTGTGGCTGATCCCGAAGCGGCATGAAGCGGTGCTGCGGCGCTTCGATACCTTTGGCTTCGTCAGCAGCGGCGCTGGCTTTCTGAGTCTGATGTATGGCATCGAGCTCGCCGGCCGCGACGCATTGGCGTGGGGGCCGGCGAGTGCTTATATCGTCGGTGGCCTCGTGCTGGTAGGCGCATCGATCTGGCATTTCTTGCGTGCGCCGCAACCGATGATCGATCTGTCGGCGCTGCGCTTGCCGACCTTCACCGTGACGATCTGGGGCGGGTCGCTGTTTCGCATCGCCATCGGCGTGGTGCCGTTCCTGTTGCCGCTGATGTTTCAGTTGGGTTTCGGCCTGGATTCGTTTCACGCCGGCTTACTGGTGCTGGCCGTCTTCGCGGGCAATCTCGCGATCAAACCGGCAACCAACGCGATCCTGCGGCGCTTCGGGTTTCGCAATGTGTTGATCTATAACGGCTTGTTGAATGCCGCGACACTGCTTGTTTGCGCGGTGCTCACGCCGCAGACGCCGAAAGTAGTCGTGTTGCTCGCGCTGTTCGTTGGCGGGATGGCCCGGTCGATGCAATATACCGCGCTGAACACGATCGCCTTCGTCGATGTGCCACAGCCGAAGATGAGCGGTGCGAGCACGTTGTTCAGCACCGCCCAGCAGTTGAGCACCGGCATGGGCATTGCGATCGGCGCGGTCGCACTTCGCGCGGGCACCGCGATATCGCAAGCGATGGGATGGTCGGAACCCGGCAAGCATGCGTTGGTGCCGCTGGTGGACTTCCATCTGGCATTCGTGCTGGTGTCTTTGCTGGCCTTCGTCGCCATTGTCGATTGCATCAAATTGGCGCACGATGCAGGGCATCAGCTCGCGAAACGGTGAGTGCGCGTGACGGTTGTCCGGGGGAGCGCCTGAGGCAGGCGGCGTCTCGAGATAGCCAGGGCTTCTTTGGCAGCAACTGGCAAGCGGGGCAGTGAACGCAGTAACGTATTGGTGCGCATTATGGAAGAAAAGGACAATGGGCTTCGACGCGTGCTGGACGACTCGTCGTCGGCCTCGGCCGATGTCGCTCGGGTCGTCGAGGCAGCCGGTACAGTCCCGGCGGGAAGCCTGATCGCTTCAGAGGCTGCGGCGGCTTCAGCGACCGTCGTCACATCGGTCATCGAGGCGCCGCCGTTGGATGACCCCCGTTCGGCGCGCGACCGATTTTTTATGGCGCTCGCGTTGGATGCTGCGGAGCGCGCGCGAGAAGCAGGCGAGGTGCCGGTAGGGGCGGTGGTGGTTCGGGGCGACGATCTGGTCGCGACCGGTTTCAATCACCCGATCGGCGGCCACGATCCCTCCGCTCATGCCGAGATGGTGGCATTGCGCGCGGCTGCGCAGCGCCTGGGAAACTATCGTCTGCCGGGGTGCGACCTGTACGTCACGCTCGAACCTTGCCCGATGTGTGCGGGCGCGATCATGCATGCGCGCATCGGTCGGGTTGTCTTCGGCGCGCGTGACCCGAAGACCGGCGCACCGCGGACCAACGCGCTGAGCGGGGACGAGC
>CAWUJR010000682.1:0-2154 GCA_963922375.1 uncultured Robbsia sp. | reverse complement strand
CGTTGACGGCGGCAACGCGACGGATCGCATTACGTCTATTGCCGTTTTTGCTGTTTCGTATTCGGCAGCCCCTTATCCGGTTTGCTGCTGGAACTGGACGGCCGCGCCGGATGGCATGGCTGGCAGTGGATGTTCGCAGTCGAAGGCGCGCTCGCGGTCCTCGTCGGCCTGGCCGCCTATCGTTATCTCGATGACGGTCCCCAGGACGCGCGTTGGTTGAGCGACTCACATCGGTCCGTGTTGCGACGGCAGTTCGACCATGAAGAGCGCGTCAAGCCCGCTGCCGATCACCGCCTGTGGCGCAGCCTCACCCAACCCCGCACGCTCTATATGGGGCTGGTATATGGCCTGATTCAAGCCAGCGTGTACGGCGTTGTATTTTATTTGCCATAGCAGGTGGCGGCGCTGGTGGGACAGCGTATGGGACTGACAGTGGGTTTGATGTCGGCGGTTCCCTGGTGCTGCGCGTTGCTGGCGACCTATCTGATCTGTGCGTACGCGGATCGTCGACAGGCGCGATGCGGTCCGGCAGTCGGCTGCTTGATCGTTGCTGCATTGGGTATCGCCGCATCGGTGCACTTCGCGTTACCGATCGTCTCGATGATCGCGTTGTGTTGCGCGACTGCGGGGTTCATTGCGGTACAGCCGTTGTTCTGGACGTTCCCTGCCCGCGTGTTGCGGGGAAGTGCGGCGGCCGGCGGCATCGGTTTGATCAATTCGATTGGCGCGTTGGGCGGCTTCTTTGCGCCTAACTTCAAGCACGCGATGGAAGACCTGTTCCACTCGTCCGCAGCGGGGCGCTATGGGCTTGCGCTGACGACACTGTTGGCGGCACTGCTGATGACGCGAATGGAGCGACTTGTCAGCAATGTCGCTCCGCCCAAACGTTCACGCGACACATCGAGGCGTACAGCATGAATGCGATTTTCGTCGGGGTATTTTTTCACATGATTGGCGGGGCGTCGTCCGGCAGTTTTTATATTCCGTATAAAGGTGTGCGGGGTTGGTCGTGGGAAAGCTATTGGATCATGGGCGGTCTCTTTTCGTGGGTGGTGATGCCGTTGTTGGCGGCATCGCTCACGGTACCTGGCTTCATCGATATTCTGCTTCATGCCAACAGTGCAACGCTGTTGTGGACTTATCTTTTCGGCGTGTTGTGGGGCATCGGCGGCCTGACGTTCGGCCTCACGATGCGCTTTCTTGGGCTGTCGCTCGGCATGTCGGTCGTGCTTGGCCTGACGTCGGCATTGGGCGCGCTGATGCCGCCGTTGTATGCGGACCTATTCACCCACGCCACCGACGGAACATTGAGTGAGATGTCTCGGCATATCGGCGGCCGGTGGGTGCTGGCCGGCGTCGCGGTGTCGTTGATCGGCATTGCGCTCTGCGGTCGCGCCGGCCAGATCAAGGAGCGAGAGGTCCCCGACGAAACCAAATTCGCAAGCGTCAGTGAGTTTTCATTGGGAAAGGGCGTCGTGGTGGCGCTGGTGTCGGGCGTACTGAGCGCGTGCTTCAGCTACGGCATCACCGCGGGTCGTCCGCTCGCACAGGCCGCACTGGCGCACGGTGCCAATAGCCTGTTCCAAAACAACGTCACCTTCATCGTCATCATGTGGGGCGGTCTTACCACCAATCTGTTGTGGTGCCTGTGGTTGAACTTCCGTAACCGCAGCTTTGGGAATTACCTGGATCGCACGACACCGTTAGGCCGCAACTACTTGCTCGTCGCCTGTGCCGGGACGCTGTGGTTCTTGCAATTCTTCTTTTATGGCATGGGTGCCAGCCGTCTCCACAACGACGCCAGCTCCTGGGTGCTGCACATGTCTTCGATCATCGTCGTGTCGAACCTTTGGGGCCTGTACTTCAACGAATGGCGTGGCACAAGCACGGCCAACAAGCGCGTTCTGTTGTATGGGCTCGTCATCGTGCTCGGCTCGATCTCGATGGTGGGTTACGGAAACTATCTGGGCTGAAATCCCTTTACGGAGAAACGTCATGTTGCTGAAGGAAAAAACCGTCATTGTCACCGGTGCATCGCGGGGGATCGGGCGGGCCGTGGCGAACGGTTGTGCGCGTGCCGGCGCCAATGTTGTCATTAGTCATCTCGACGATGCGTTCAGTGCGGCGGCTGCGGCGGCGGTGGTCGACGAGATC
>CAWUJR010000681.1:0-2156 GCA_963922375.1 uncultured Robbsia sp. | reverse complement strand
CCGCTGTCGATGGCTGAGCGGGACGTTGCCGACCGGCCAGCCAGGAGAACAGCGGTCGAATCACGCCTCGAGCAGAATGCGCAGCATGCGGCGCAGGGGTTCGGCTGCGCCCCACAACAATTGGTCACCGACGGTGAATGCCGACAGGTAATCGTTCCCCATCGACATCTTGCGCAGACGGCCGACCGGCACGCTGAGCGTCCCGGTCACTACCGCCGGGGACAGATCGCGCACCGTCGCTTCCTTCGTATTCGGTACCACGCGCACCCAGTCGTTCGCCGACGCCAGGATGCCGTCGATCTCGTCGAGCGGCACATCCTTCGTCAGCTTAATCGTCAGCGCCTGCGAGTGACAGCGCATCGCGCCGATCCGCACACACAGCCCGTCGACCGGTATCGACCCCGGCTGACCCGCATGCTTGCCGAGAATCTTGTTCGTCTCCGCTGCGCCCTTCCATTCTTCCTTCGATTGACCGTTGCCCAGATCCTTATCGATCCATGGAATCAGTGAGCCGGCCAGCGGCGCACCGAATTGCGAGATCGGCATATCCGGACCGGTCATCGCATCGAGCACGCCCCGGTCGATATCCAGAATCGCCGAGGACGGCTGCGCCAGTTGCGCACTGACCGCACCGTGCAGCGTGCCCATCTGCGACAGCAGTTCGCGCATATTCTGTGCACCGGCGCCTGACGCGGCCTGATAGGTCATCGCGCTGATCCATTCGATCAGGTTGTCACGGAACAGGCCGCCCAGCGCCATCATCATCAAACTAACCGTGCAGTTGCCGCCGATGAAATTACGGCCACCGTCACGCAACGCATGATCGATCACGCCCCGGTTCACCGGATCCAGAATGATCACCGCATCATCCTGCATCCGCAGCGTCGATGCCGCATCGATCCAATAGCCTTTCCAGCCAGCCGCGCGCAGCTTCGGGAACACCTCGGTGGTGTAATCGCCGCCTTGTGCGGTGATGATGATGTCGCACTGTTTGAGCGAATCGATCGACATCGCATCTTTCAGACGCGTCTCGTTCTTCGCGAACGACGGCGCAGCGCCGCCCGCATTGCTGGTGCTGAAAAACACCGGTTCGATCAGTGCGAAGTCGCCCTCTGCCTGCATCCGCTGCATCAGCACCGACCCCACCATCCCACGCCAGCCTACGAGACCTACCGTCTTCATCGCATCACCCACTCAAATGATCACTCTTCGCCAGCGTCGCCTTTAAAGCGCCGCCACCACTGCGTCGCCCATCTCGCGCGTTCCCACGCGTTGCGTGCCTTCGGTCCAGATGTCGCCCGTGCGCAAGCCCTTCGCCAACACCGCCTTCACCGCCGTTTCGATCCGGTCTGCCTGCTCCGGCTTGCCGAGCGTAAAGCGCAGCATCATCGCGGCCGACAGGATGGTCGCGAGCGGGTTGGCAATGCCCTTGCCGGCGATATCGGGTGCCGAACCATGCGACGGTTCGTACAAGCCCTTGTTGTCTTTGTCGAGCGACGCCGACGGCAGCATGCCGATCGAGCCGGTCAGCATCGCGGCCTGATCCGACAAGATGTCGCCGAACATATTGCCGGTCACGATCACATCGAATGCCTTTGGCGCGCGGACCAACTGCATCGCCGCATTGTCGACATACATATGCGACAGCTCGACGTTCGGATAGTCGCGGCTGACATCGATCATCACTTCGCGCCACAATTGCGACGTTTCCAGCACGTTCGATTTATCAACGCTGGTCAGCTTGCCATCCCGCTTCGCCGCCGCCTGAAACGCGACATGCGCAATGCGGGCAATTTCAGGCTCGCTATAGCGCATCGTATCGAAGCCTTCTCGCGCGCCTGGAAACAGACCGTCCGGCGCTTCGCGACGCCCGCGCGGCGCACCGAAGTAAATATCGCCATTCAGCTCGCGAATGATCAGGATGTCCAGACCCGACACGATCTCCGGCTTCAGCGACGACGCCCCGGCCAGTTCCGGGTACAGAATGGCCGGACGGAAGTTCGCGAACAGCTGCAGATGCTTGCGCAGCCCGAGGATCGCCTGTTCCGGGCGCAGTGCGCGCTCCAACGAATCGTATTTCCAATCGCCCACCGCGCCGAACAGTACGGCGTCGGCGGCCTTGGCCAGCGCCAGCGTCGCATCGGGCAGCGGATGGC
>CAWUJR010000680.1:0-2162 GCA_963922375.1 uncultured Robbsia sp. | reverse complement strand
TCGACGAAGGGAAAGGCGGCGCGGCGACGCGCGTGGCGCACCAGCGGTGCCCGAACACCGGGCGGATGAAAAAACCAAAGCATGGAAACAGGCCAGGAGGCGACGGATGTCTCGCGTCGAACGTGGCGGCACAAGGCCGTGGGCACGCGGTACCACAAGGGCATCCACGATCGAACATATCGTAATATACGGAAGTATATAACGGGTTAACCCGAGCGTGCCTGACTGTTATCTTGAAATGCTGCGGTCAAAAGCGCGCAGCGGTGCGGTGCGCGCCGTCGGTGGCGGGCGCGAGATGTCTGTGCGCGTCGCCTGTGCGCCTCGCTCAGGCGACGCGGCTGCGAATGAACGCGTCCAGGTTACCTTCTCCAAAACCGCTGTGCCCTCGGCGCTCCACGATCTCAAAGAAAATTTCACCGGGACGGTGACGGATGAATGCCTGGAGAAAAAGCGGCGGGGTACTGCCATCCGGGCTCGGCGAGCCGTCGACCAGAATGTGACGGCGACGCAGCGCACCCACGTCCAGCCCATGTCCCGGCAGGCGGGAATCGATCTGCTCGTAGTACGACGCCGGCCACTCGATGAATTCGACGCCGCGCGCGGTCAATGCGTCAATCGACGCGAAAATGTCGTCGCTGGCCAGCGCGATGTGTTGCACGCCCTCACCCGGGTGATCCGGCAAAAACTGATGCATCGCCTGCGTACGCTGGCTGCCCTCTTCGTACAGCGGGATGCGAATGGCGCCGCACGGCGACACCACCACGCGCGAGCCATTGGATACCGGCCATTCAGGATGGATCTCCTGGATCTCGCGGAAATTGAACAGGTCGCGATAAAAATCAAGCCACTCCTGCATTCGCCCGATGCCGACCGTCTGCGTAAAGTGATCGACTCGACGCAGGCCGATGCCGGCCGCCGTGGCATCTGCGGCTGCGTCCGCAGTTGCATCCACGGTCACCTCTGCGGTGGGTTGGACGTGCGCGTCTGCCGTTGTCGCGATAATCGGCGCAAAATCGATCTCATAAATGGACCGGGCAGTCGACTTCGCACGCAATAGCGGGTCGGATGAAGCCGTTGCGGCACTTGCCGTCGAGGCCGCTGCCGTCGGTACATCCTCGGACTTTCCCGGCCATCGATCGACGAAATACAGATGCGAGTCGCCGATACCCTGTATCGCGGGCAGCTTCAGTTCAGTCGGGCCGACACGCTCCCCCTCGAACGGCCAGGCACCCAACGCCAGCGCCCGCTTGAAAGCCTGCTTTGCACTCTGCACGCGCAGCCCGATCGCACAGATGCTCAACCCGTACTCCTGCGCATATCGCTCAGCAAACGAATCGGGCTCGCCGTTGACCAGGAAGCGGATCTCCCCTTGCGCGTATAACGTCACGGCCTTACTGATATGCCGCGCCAGCGGCACGAATCCCAGTCGTTCGAACATGTCCCCCAGCACTGTTGGCTGCGGCGCGGCGAATTCGACGAATTCGAGCCCGGCCAGGCCGAGAGGATTGGCCGGAACGACCATATCGGACGGCAAGGCGGAAGCAGAAACCATAGGAGAATCGGACAAATTGGCGCTCATTTAAAAACTCCCGCACCATAGGCGGCGATACTGGGGCGATGACGGGGGGGGCGCGATCCACACGCGACACCCGTCCCTACCGTGCATAGACCCCTCTATGCGGGCGTGGACCGAGCCATGCACTCGACGGGCCCGTCGCTGCCATTCTAGCGTGCTGCGCCCGGAAATACAGTACTGTGGCACGCATTCATCGTGGCTCCTAGCGCCCCGGTATCGGGCGAAACCCGTACGAGGATGGCCACGACCCGTCAAAGAAATGACAAATAAGCGATGAAAGCAATGAAATCGCCGCACAGACGGACATTTTCCTGCGCGCGATCATTACGCGCACCCTATGATTGTGCTAACCTTCAGGCCTCTTTAGGGACTCGCCTGCTCCTGGCATAGCAGAGCAGGCATTGTCGACAGATGGGACGGGCGCACCGAACGCGCCTGGCCTGCTCGCTCTCGCCTGGCGCTTCACCGCGCCCACTTCGATGGCACGCCTCAGCACAAAGCCGCTTGTCAGCAGGTCGACCGGCAGTCCGCCGCCGAGTCAGGACCGGGATCAACTGCTACACTCGGCCTATACCACCAGATTTAG
>CAWUJR010000679.1:0-2163 GCA_963922375.1 uncultured Robbsia sp. | reverse complement strand
CTTTAAGGAAGTGGCCAATGGTTTGGCCGGGCAAACCACCTATCGGGATCAGGTTAGTGCGGACCGGGAATATGTCGCGTCGTCACAGGATTATTATGCGATTGCCCAAGGACGATACGATGCGGGACTCGACGGCTTTCTGACTTTCCTGATCGCGCAGCGCACGCTTTATACCGCGCAGACGCAATCGATCAACGACCGTCTGAGCCAACAAGTGAATCTGATCACGCTTTATACCGCGCTGGGCGGCGGCTGGAACGAGCCCGTTCAACCGATGCGGTAGCGGGCGCGGCTCACCGGCGGCCTATGTGATCATGTGACGAATCGGGTGATGCGCTCGCGTTCGCCGTGGATATCCCGCATTCAGGCGGCAAGCTGTTCGACCCATTCGGACACCGCATCGCCGCTGCTGATCTTCGGGTTCACGAGCCCGTCGATCATGAAAGTCGGCGATACGTGGATGCCATTTTGGCGGGCATATTTGCAGTGCCATTTGATTTCGCTGTCGAGCTCGGGTATCGAAAAAGCCTCGGCGAGTGCCACCCCGCTATAGCGCTCGATGCGGGCGATGATGTCATTAGGCGTGGCGTCCATGTTCGGTCCCGAGCAGTGACGGGAAAATTCAAACGCCTCCCGGTGCGCGGCGACCGCGGACATCACCGCTTTGGCCGCCGCCTTACCCGCCGGTAACGTGGACGCGGCCAGAATGCATCGCACAATCACGCCGGAGAAAAGATGCCACGGTTGCGATTGCAGCCGAACCTTCACGGTGATCTTGTCCGAGCCGGCTTGCGCGAGAAGATCGTCGATTTTCCCCCACGCTCGCACAGAAAACGGACAAGTCGGCTCAAGAAACATTTCAAAAATCGTCGGTCCCTCGCCCCAGGTGAGCGGATCCGCACGCCATGACGTCGCGTTGTCGGACATTGCTGTCATCTCCTTTGTTCCGTTGCAACCATTCTACAAGCGATGGTTGGGGGGAGAGGCGACTGTGAGAGGGGCGCAAGCGCGGGGGCAAAAGCCGCCACCTTCGTCGCCGCAAGCCTTTACGCCGCGCGAGCACCCTCCCCAACGCGGTTTAATCGTTCTCGATCAAAAGCGGGTGACCGAGGAGAAACTGGACGAATGGGCTTGGCCGCAGATCGAGCCATTCATGGCAGCGCTCGGTAATGGACGAACCGGCCTGCATCACGTCTTGGACCCATCGACATCCGCTCGGTAGCTGCCAATGGAATCTGATCAGGCAATGCCGCGTTGTTGTAATATACTGTATATAAATACAGTACTTCAACCCATTCCATGCCATGTCCATCATTGCTCCCGAAACCATTCACCCCGCGTTGTGGCGAGGGACGCAATTGGCGCATGGCCGTACGCCTTGCGTCGATACCGGCCATCCGCGGTTGTCGGCCGAACTCCCCGGCGACGGCTGGCCGCTTGGCACCCTGACCGAACTGCTAGTGCAGCAACCCGGCATAGGCGAATTACGTTTGCTCAGACCGGCGCTGAACGCGGTCAGTCAGCGGCCATTGATATTGCTCGCCCCGCCTCACCTGCCGAACCAGTTGGCTTTTGCGCATTGGGGCATGCCGCTCGACCGCTTGACGCTGATTCGCACGTCGCGTACGGCCGATGCATTGTGGGCAGCAGAGCAAATTTTGCGCGCCGGGAGTTGCGGGGCCTTGCTGTTCTGGCAGGACGTGATCCGCAACGAGGCGCTGCGACGCCTGCATCTGGCCGCGCAATCTTCCGATACGCTGTTTTTTCTGTTTCGGCCGTTGAACGCAGCCCATCACCAGTCTCCGGCCCCTTTACGGCTCGCGCTACGCCCGGCCAACGAGGGGCTGTCAATCGACATCGTCAAGCGCCGCGGTCCGCAACGCGATCAGCCGCTAACCATTCCGCTCACGCCATCTCCTTTCCTGTTGAACCGCCATGCGTCTATGGATCGGTATTTACCTGCCGCACCTGCCCCTCGAAGTGTTCCGGCCGACTTGGTCAACTGACGATGCAGACCCTCGTCATCGGGTGGCGCATGCCGACCATCCCCGTGAAGCGGTGCTTGCCACGCCGGATAGCCTTCCGTCGACGGGCCTCGTCGTCTTCGAGCAGGATCGGGTACGGGCGATGAGCCAGGCCGCGCATGCCGCCGGCGTGCGTTCG
>CAWUJR010000678.1:0-2172 GCA_963922375.1 uncultured Robbsia sp. | reverse complement strand
GTGGCGGGCGGCCTGGTCGGTCACGCGTTCGGCGGCGGGAACGGTCGCATTGCCACTACGGTGTTGGGCGCATTGGGCGGTGGCTTGGCCGGCAACACGGTCGAGCGTCATATTCGTAGTACGACGTCGTACCGCGTCAGCGTGCGTATGCAGGACGGGACCTACCACACGTTCCGTTATGCGAGTGCGCCGCCCGTCTCGGAAGGCGAGGCGGTCCATGTGGTCAACGGGGTATTGCGCGCGAATTGAGCTTTGCTGAATGAGCTTTGCGTATGGATCGTTGCACACGGAGCGGCGCGAACCGATCGTTGCAACCAGGGCCTCCGAGGGCAGACGCGGGGGTCCGCCGAATTTCGCCCGCTGAGTTTCGTCCGCTGAGTTTCGTCCGCTGAGCTTGTGCCGCCGACCTGAGCGCGTACCCGCTCGCGCCAGGTGGGGTTCAAGCCTTATCGCACGACCTTTACCTGATACGAATCGCGCGCGCCCAAATCGAAGCGGGCTGCCCGCAGGTTTGCCGAGAGGCCTTCGGCAATCTCCGCGCGCGACATTCCCCGGCCCACGACCACGAGTTTTTCGGCACCCCAGCCGTCGATCAGCGCCACCTCACTTCCCGTCGCGCCGGCGTCATGTGCGGCATTCGCCAGCAAATGCTCGAACGACTCCCGTGTGTACTCGCGTAAATCGTCGACAGCTTCGCCACCGCGCTTGTCGAGATCGCCGAACGCCCGACGCAGCCATCCGGCATCGTCTGCATAGAGCAACTGCACATGCGCGAGTCCACTCCCCGGCAGTTGAACGAATTGAATCAACAAGATATGGTCGTTCAAACCGCGTTTCCATAAACCGTAATACAGGATGTCAGCCGCTTCATGGCATTTGATCTGTTGCCCACGTCCGATCTGCGGGTTCTGCCGATAGATCTTACGCGTGGCGCGCGACATCTGAAATTGCCAGGCGATCACCGACTTGCTGCCCCGCCCCCGTTGATGCCGCAGCAACGCATCAATGCGCTCGCGCATCACCGACAATTCCACATCAGCACTTCCCAGATGCACCGCATCGGCACGTTGATAGAGCGGCCGCATCTGAATGAACGAGCGCATGGCGGACTTCATCGCTTTCAACAACATCGGGCGCTCCATCAGGAACACGTTTTCATCGAGCGCCCGGTAGTGGCTTTGCAAGCTGCTGCTACTGGGCGTGCGCACCGTGCCGTCTCCGTCACGCATCACGCTCAGACGCGATACCGACTCGTCGCTCAACTGTTCGGCAACCCGGAATTGCCCGTCCCGGAACTTCATCCAAAACAGGGGCCGTCCAGCTGCATTCACCGCAAACACCTGATCGCCGATGTATATCACCGGATAATACCCGTGCTTTCCTTCGATGAAATGACGCTCGCCGACACCTAGCACACCGTGCTCGCCAACGCCGCTCACCCGCGCATCGAGCGATGTCGCCAATGGCGCAATTCGCGCCTCGCCGACGATCGACTCCCGCAGTACCGGACGCAGCATCCCCCCATAAAACAGCGCCTTGAATGTGTCGGAACGATAAATACCATCACTGCCGAGAACAAATGGGACATCGGGAGACAGCGAATGCGGTGCCCGCCGACGCCACGTGCCGTACCACTTCTCGATCGGAATCGACGGCCAAGCTGCGTTGTCTGGATGGACAATCACATACTGTCCTTTACCGATTCTTTTGACCGGATAGATCCGGCCGTCCAAATGAAGATAGCGCTTGAACTGATGTCGGAATAGTCGACCGTCGGCACGCTTCAGCGGCACGTTCACTTCATAACTTTTCAGCGGCACCTCCCGCCATCCCCAGGTACCCTGCGCACCAGACTCGCGATACAAGGGCACATCGTCGACGAACGCCAACGTACTGGGTGCCTCGGGGGTTACCGACGTGCGTTGGCGCGGACGCGCGAGTCTCGCCAAGCCGGCCATCGAACGTTCGAGACTACTCCCACCGCTGCTGCTCAGATCACTCGACGTCCGATCGGCTGCCGTCTCTCTGCGTTCGTTTTCCGCGCGCGACAATTGCTCGTGCGAACGGGCGGCCTCTTCGACGTGACGCTCTGAGAGTCGCACGCGGGCCGCTTCCGGGATCGCATGCGCCGTCAGGGACAGTGAACCGGATGTTTCGAGGAAGGGACCCGCC
>CAWUJR010000677.1:0-2178 GCA_963922375.1 uncultured Robbsia sp. | reverse complement strand
GCGCCAGGCGGTCTCCGCCGCCAGCAGATTGCGGATCGCCATCGGCTGCGCGAGTTGTACGACGTTGTCGCCGACGATCGCGCTATAGACGCGCCATTCGCCGGCCGGCGTGTGCTCGGTCGAAAATCCGAGTTCAGCACGCGGGGCGAGCGGCGCGCGCGGTCGGGAATAATAGAGTTGTGCGCCGTCGCGACTCCAGATCTGGATGACGACGCCTTCCGCATCGGTGCCGTTATTGCCAAGCACCGACGAAAACGGCTCCGACGGCAACGCCGCTGCAGTCTGCTGCAATTGGTAGTCGAACAGCGCGTTCGCTTCGGACTGCGCCTGACGATAGATCAACACGCCTGCCAGCACGACGCCGAACAAGACGATACCCAGCAACCAGAACAACAATACGCGTCGAATCGACAGCATCTTACGGCGTCCCCCGCGGAATCAGATATCCCAGGCCCCGCACCGTATGTATCAAATCGACGCCCAGCTTCTTGCGCAATGCATGCACATAGACTTCCACCGCATTACTGCCGATCTCCTCTCCCCAGCCATAGATCTTTTCTTCCAACTGCGCCTTCGACAGCACCGCACCGGGGCGCGCGGCGAGCGCCTCGAGCAGCGTATATTCGCGCGCGGACAACATCACCGGTTGGCCGTCGAGCGTCACCTCGCGCGTGGCCGCATCGATCGCCAGCTTGCCGATGCGGATCGTCGAATCGCTACGACCGGCTTGGCGTCGCAGCAATGCCCGCATCCGCGCGGCGAGTTCGTCGAGGTCGAACGGTTTGATCAGGTAATCATCTGCACCGGCGTCCAGCCCTTTGATCCGGTCGGCGACCGCATCGCGCGCGGTGATGATCATCACCGGCAAGCGATGGCCGCGTTGCCGGAGGCTGCGCAGCACGTCTAGGCCGGCGCGTTTGGGTAAGCCGAGGTCCAACAGGACCATGTCGTACTGCTCGAGCGCGATGGCCGACAGCGCGGCGGCCCCGTCGGCGACCCAGTCGGCTGCCCATCCATCGCCGCGCAGCGCTTTACGCACGCCTTCGGCGATCATTCTGTCGTCTTCTACCAGCAACACGCGCATCCTCGTCTACCCGGCCGTGCGATCTGCACCGCTGAGCAGTACGTGGCGCATATCGGCAAGACAGGCGCGCACATCGCCATCGATCAGACGCGCCGAGCACGCCAGCATCAGATTGCGCGACATGCCGAAACTTTCGATCAGATAGCCATCGGCATCACGCACTTCGGATAAGTCGAGGACATCGGTTGTGGCATGCGGCACCTGCTCGACGATCGGTATCGATGGCGCGTTGTAACCCCATACGGGAATCCTCAGCGCGGCGGCAAACCCGACTTCGAATGCGGTGCCGGAATCGGGTTCGTAGCCGCGGAAATTCTGTAGATTGGCCATCACCACGTCCGCGCTGCGGATCAATGCAATGTTCGCCTGATAAATGCGATGCGCATCCGCTTCGGTCAATGCGGCGGCCGACGTCGCGCCGCTGCCGCTGTCACCGCTCCCATCGCCGTCACCGTCACCGTCACCGTCGAGCGGATAGCAACCAACAAAACCGTACTCGGCGCAGAGCACGCGCAATCGGGCACCCTGTGCTGCGGCGTCGGGGAGAAACACATCGGGACCAGCAAGATAGACCTTCATCAGACCTTATTCGAGAGAAAGGGACGACGCGACATTCACCGGGTACCGGCGGTGCAGCCGACAAGAGCAAGGCGGGCGCAGGCGACGCAGGCACCGCCGCCGATGCAGGCATCGCAGCCCGTGCAGCGATGCAGGCGATGCAGGCGATGCAGGCGCCACATACCATGCAGGCGTCCACGGACGACCCGTCTGTTGCCGATACGGCGAATTCAGCCGATTAGGCATTAATTGTATGACCGTTACGCAATCGACGCGAGGCGCAGCGCCACAATATGTCTAAAATGACGAGTCCCCCACCGCCTGCCGAGTTGATTCTTGCCTTCCCCGCACGCCTCCCACGCCATTGTGCTTTTTGCTCGCTCCGCCGTCGCTATCGTCACTGGCCATACGGCTCCCCGCATCGGCCGATCGCCCAGGCGGACACCGAAACGAACCGCTATCGCTCGCTTGACGACGCTTGGCGTCGCCGCCGCGCTGGCGAGCGGACTGCCCGCGCTATTGTGGTCGCCCTGCGC
>CAWUJR010000676.1:0-2180 GCA_963922375.1 uncultured Robbsia sp. | reverse complement strand
TGACCACTTGCTGCAGCGCCTGCTTCATGGCCGCCAACGTCACGAACGGGCGCAGCGCCGCCGCGCGCCGGGCCACCCATGGGCTGTGTTCGTACACACCGTCAAGCCATTCGACGAAACCGGTTTCGTCGTAACCATTCAATTCGTCGAGCGTCATGATCGTGGCGATACAGAAGGGAAACGGGTTGCATCGGCATTCGATGCGGAGGGGAAACGAGTCGCATCGGCATCCGATGCGACGGATGGCAATGCGCTGCGCGCAGATACCGATGGCGGCGGATGCACGGCACGCCAGTGATCGGCGATATCGATACGACGCGTGATCCAGACGTCCGCATGTGACTGCACGTAGTCGAGAAATCGTATCAACGACGCCGCGCGCGCCGGACGTCCCGCGATACGGCAGTGCAGACCGACAGACAACATTTTCGGGCGATTCAGCCCATCAGGATCGCCCTCCGCGTACAGCACATCGAACGCGTCTTTCAGGTAATCGAAGAATTGCGTGCCGGAATTGAAGCCCTGGGCCGCGGCGAAACGCATGTCGTTAGTGTCGAGCGTATACGGCACCACCAGATGCGCGCGTTGCACCAGCCGACCACCGGAATTGGCTTCGACACCGCTCTCTGCCGTGCCATTACCGGCATTACCGGCATTGGCACCGTCGCCACCGGTCTCCGGTCGATCGCCATCGCTCACGGTGACGGTTTGCCAAAACGGCAAGTCATCGCCGTAATAATCGGAGTCGTATGCAAAGCCGCCGTGTTCGACGACCAGTTTGCGGGTGTGGGGGGAGTCCCGACCGGTGTACCACCCCTTCGGTGCCGCACCGGTCATTTCGCGAAAGATGGCTACCGCCTCTTTCATATGTTCGCGCTCAGCCGCTTCGTCGACATCCTGATAGCTGATCCACCGCAGGCCATGGCAGGCGATTTCGTGACCCATTTCGACGAAAGCCGCGACCGCCTCCGGATGACGTCGCATCGCCATGGCCACACCGAAAACCGTCAGCGGCAATCGTCTTTCCTCGAAGATACGTAGCAGGCGCCAAAGTCCCGCGCGCGAGCCGTATTCGTACAGCGACTCCATGCTCATATGGCGCGAGGGAAAGGCCTGCGCGCCGATGATTTCCGAGAGAAATGTCTCCGACGCACGGTCGCCGTGCAGCACACTGTTTTCCGCACCTTCTTCGTAGTTCAGCACGAACTGCAATGCAATGCGAGCGTTGCCCGGCCACTGCGCGTGCGGCGGCGTGCGGCCATAGCCGATCAGATCGCGCGGATAGGACCCCGGATCGCCGGCGGCAGCGTCAGTTGAGAAGAGGGACATGGGCGCGCCTTCGGAAAAATGCCGCAATGGATGACGCGATCGATCATAGCGCGGCAGATTTACCCCGGTATAAGGCAGCGACGATAGCCCTCCTCATGGTGACGATATAAAGGCGTCGTCGATGCCCGACGCGCCGCTAGCCGGATTCCCCGCTATTCCCGCTATTCCCGCTATTCCCGCTCTCGCACGGCTCGTCTCTGCCCGTATTGCCCTCCCGCGCGGCAAGCTTACGCAGCAAGTAAAGGACAGCGACACGCTCCACTTCGTTCAGGTCGCTCATCGTTAATTCACTGACCTGTGCAGCCACCGGCGTGATGCGCTCGATCAACGTATGGCCAGCAGTCGTCAGTTCCACCACCACCTTGCGTCGATCCTCGTCGTTCGTACGCATTGCGATCAGGCCGCGCGCTTTCAATCGCTCGATGATGCCACGCGCCGTAGCGGCGTCGATCGCAGTGGCCTTGCTCAGATCGCTCATCGACGACGGGCCGAGACGGCGATTCGCGCTCAACACCGCAAATTGCACCGCGGTGAGCTGCGGATCGTCGATGGTCTGACTGAAAATGGCCAAGTGCCGCTGATACGCCTTGCGCAACAGATGTCCGATCTGTTCGGACACGTCATAACCCACCAGTGGATCAGGATCTTGCAGCGGCTGCGAGGCGAAGGCGCGTTGGGCAGGAATAACCATGTCGCAAAGATATCCAAAAACCGGTCCAGGGAAAGCAGTCGCATGGTATCTCGCTCGAGTCGTCTCGCGCCGCGATGCGAAGCCAATGTCGATGCCGATGCCGATGCCGATGCCGATGCCGATGCCGCTGAGGTTACGCCATCGGCGTTGGTTTCGCCTC
>CAWUJR010000675.1:0-2183 GCA_963922375.1 uncultured Robbsia sp. | reverse complement strand
GCGGCCCGCCTCGCGACGCAGTCGCGCCAGCGTCACGCCGGAAATGATCGCGCCGCCGACGCGCTCGCAGACACCCAGCCAGGAGAATTGGAAAAACAGCGACAGTCCGATGGCGAGCAACAGCAACAGCGCCAACGTGCCGCCGGTGAAACCGAGACCATGAGACACCGCACGCGCGATCACCTCACCCAGCACACCGCCCGGATCGCGCGGCAATGGAATCTTCAACGACCACATCCGCATGGATTCCAGCCCCACGCTCGCCAGCATGACCAATGCGAAAGACAACGCCTCGGCAATCGGCGTCGCCCGATGCTCCGCCGCGGGCGTGTCGGCCAGTACCGCGTGACCGCTGATACGACGATAATTGCGTGTGACCCGTTGTGCGACCAATAGCAGCAGCCAATAGGCGGACAAGCCGAACAACTGCAGCAGCATGTCGGATGTATACGCGCCCGCAAGGCCGCACCAGTTGCCGAAGTGGTCGGCACGGACGGAATGCGTCCACGACGGGTCATGCCGGTCATAGCTGATCAATGACAGCAACAGAAAAATCGACAGTGCAACCTGTAGCAGCCAGCGAATTTCGGTAAACAGCCGCGTCATGCGGTGCGGCAGCGCCGGAGCGCCAGGTGAGAAGGTGGTTTTCGCCATTGTCCAATAGTGCTGACGGGGGGCCGGCGGTATGCCGCAGCCCCGTTGTCCCGCGTCTCGAGGGCGTGCTTGCGCGCCCCGAGCCCGGGAGTCGATCCGGCATTCTAAACCGCGAAAGCGGCTTTGGGCCCGCGATGGGAGCGCGATCGGCTCGGAAAAGCCGCCGAAATGCCGCGGTTTTGTAACAGAATGTCGGTCCGAGGCGGTTAGAGCCAACAAGAATGCCCCGGCGTGGACCGCGCGCGACGAACCATACTCGGCGCATTGGCTTGAAACATCGCCTCCCGGCCCCAAGGTATCATACGGGTATGCACCCACCGCAATGGCGGCGAGTGCCCGCAAAACGAGTCAGTGCGCCGCTCGGCGCCCACTCAACGGGATACTGTCATGTCGGAAAAGAAACACGCAAAAGTCCTCATCCTCGGTTCGGGCCCTGCTGGCTACACGGCAGCGGTGTACGCGGCGCGCGCCAATTTGTCGCCGCTGATGATCACGGGGATGGCGCAGGGCGGTCAATTGATGACCACCACCGAAGTCGAAAACTGGCCGGCCGATCCAGACGGCATCCAGGGTCCGGAATTGATGGAACGCTTCCTAAAGCACGCGGAACGCTTCAATACCGAAATCGTTTTCGATCATATTCATACGGCGAAGCTCGGTGAGCGTCCGTTCCGCCTGATCGGCGATGCGGGCGAATACACCGCCGACACGCTGGTGATCGCGACCGGTGCCTCCGCCCAGTATTTGGGAATGGATTCGGAAACGGCTTTCATGGGCAAGGGCGTTTCCGCCTGTGCGACCTGCGACGGCTTCTTCTACAAGAACGAAGATGTGGCCGTCATCGGCGGCGGCAACACTGCGGTCGAGGAAGCGCTGTATCTGTCGGGCATTGCACGCAAAGTCACCGTCATCCACCGCCGTGACAAGTTCCGCGCGGAGCCGATCCTGGTCGATCGTTTGCTGAAAAAGCAACAGGAAGGCAAGGTCGAGATCCGCTTCGACCATACGCTGGACGAGGTCGTCGGCGATCCGTCGGGCGTGACCGGCGTTCGTATCCGTCATGCGGGGGGCGAAGTGACCGAGGTGCCGGTCAAGGGCTTGTTCGTCGCAATCGGTCATAAGCCGAATACCGATTTGTTCGTCGACCAGTTGAAGATGGAAAACGGCTACATCGTGACCGGCAAGAACGCGCGTAACTATGCGACCGCGACCAGCGTTCCGGGCGTGTTCGCCGCAGGCGACGTTCAGGATCACGTGTACCGTCAGGCTGTCACCAGCGCCGGCACCGGTTGTATGGCGGCGCTGGACGCGCAGCGTTTCCTCGAAGATCCGGAAGCGACCGAAAGCCTGCAAGTCTGGTAAGTACGGCAGGGAGCCATGGGCAAGAAACCTTCGGCTCTCGCCGAGACCTTCGCCGAGCTATCCGGCATGCGTCGCGCGCTGTCGGATGCTGCGGCAGAGCGGGAACGGGCGCGCATTGAAGCGGCCGAACATGTCGCGCAGGCGCTGGCGGACGCCGATATGTTTCG
>CAWUJR010000674.1:0-2197 GCA_963922375.1 uncultured Robbsia sp. | reverse complement strand
CGTGCCGGCACGGCCCGCGAACAGCAGCGCGGCGACGACGGGGCCGAGTTCGCGCACCAGCGACAGCGCGACCAACAGGCCCACCGCCTGCTCCGAGCCGTACCGCGTCAGCGTGTAATACCCTTGCAGGCCGAGCACGAAACCGACGAAGAGACCCGACACCGCAATGATCAGCAGCGAATAATTGCCGACGAACAACAATTGGCGCGTCAGCAGTCGCGGACGACGCAGCAGACCGGTCAGCAGCCAGATCAGCTTGAAAAACATCCGGGTCGCATAGCCGGCCTGGGCGACACCCGACAGCACGCCACGTCCCAAAGCACTGATCATCGCGGCTCTCCTTTGCTGGCCAGACCGAAGTCGGCATCGATGGGGGCACCGGGATAGTGGAATCGGAACGGACCATCGGGCGCGGCGTCGATGAATTGACGCACCGCCGGGTCTTTCGACGCCCGCAGCTGATCGGGCGTGCCTTCTGCGGCAATCCCGCCGTTGGCGATGAAATACACGTAATCAGCGATCGCGAACGATTCGGGCACATCGTGCGTGACCAAAATCGATGTGGCACCCAGCGCCTGATTGAACGTGCGGATCAGGTTGGCCGTAATACCAAGCGAGATCGGGTCCAGGCCAGCGAACGGCTCGTCATACATCATCAACTGCGGATCGAGTGCAATCGCCCGGGCCAGCGCCACGCGGCGCGCCATTCCACCGGAGATTTCCGACGGCGCGAGATCGCGTGCACCGCGCAGCCCGACGGCATTGAGCTTCATCAGCACCAAATCGCGAATCATCGTTTCCGGTAGATCCGTATGCTCACGCAGCGGGAAAGCGACGTTCTCGAAGACCGACATATCGGTGAACAACGCACCGAACTGGAACAGCATGCCCATGCTGCGACGCAGACGGTAGACGCCCTTTGCATCGAGCTGGCCAATATCGTCGTTCCCAAAGAGGATCTGCCCGGCATTGGCCTTCACCAGTGCGCCGATCAATTTGAGCACGGTGGTCTTGCCGCAACCCGACCCCCCCATGATCGCGACAACCTGGCCGCGTTGAAACCGCATATTCAAGCCGGACAACACCAGGCGCTCACCATAACCGAACGCGACATCGCGCAATTCGAGCACTGTTTCGGAATTAACGCTTGGCACGGCTCGGACGATTCCTCATGGCTGGTTCATGGTTTCGGGATGCAGGTCGAAACGATGACAAGACATCGTCGTCGCAACCGGTGATCGATATGGTATCTGCCCAGGAAAAAGGGTTATAGATAACATGACAAGAGCGGCATTATAGGCTATAGGCGCGCGACCTGCTCTCGACCCCCCGTTCGTGCGGCGTTGAACGAGGGGTCGGGCGGGTCGCCGGAACAGCAGAAATCGGTCGGCGTGCAATGCGGAACCGCCCCATTGCCTGAGCCATTATGCGTTGAAAGCTGATTGAAGCGTAGCGAGCAGTTGTTTCAAATCGTTTTCAGCCGGGCGCGCGGAATGGGGCATGCTGCCGCCCTGCCCCGTCACCGCACTGACCACCGCTGCGCCCGCTACCCCGGTGGCCGATACCGCTGCCAGCCGGTGCCGATCGATGCCGCCGATCGCGACCACGGGCACCACGTCCTGCAACAGCCTCACATACTCGGCCAATCGGGCCAGCCCTTGCGGCGCAGTGGCAACGTTTTTGGTCGCAGTGGGAAAGATAGCACCGCACGCAATATAACTCGGTCTGAAATGCAAGGCGTGAACTATTTCGTAATATCCGTGCGTCGATAGCCCCAATCGCAGTCCCGCCGTGGCTATCGCGGCACAATTGGCCTCCTGCAGATCTTCTTGCCCCAGATGCACACCGTAGGCACCCGCTTCGATCGCCATCTGCCAGTGATCGTTGATGAATAGCCGGATTTCATCGGGCGCCGCACGCGCAGCGGCGACCGCTCGCTCGACTTGCTCACGAATGCGCACCGGATCATTCGATTTGCAGCGCAGCTGAATGGTCTGTACACCGGCGGCAATCAAGCGCTCGACCCAATCGGCATCCGGCACGACCGGATAGAGGCCGAGACGTGGCGGACAACGGGGGAAGGCGGGCACGGACGGTGCCCGTTCCGCCAACCCAGGGATGCGGGGGAAGTCGATCAGCGTCGACGGCCAGTGCGCACCGGCAATGCGCACCGCCCGCGCCGGATCACCCGCTATCC
>CAWUJR010000673.1:0-2198 GCA_963922375.1 uncultured Robbsia sp. | reverse complement strand
CCGGGGGCTCTGGCGGTGGAGGCGGCGGCAACTAAGCGGCGCGCTTTCCCTTTCGGGCGCATTGAGACCCCAACTTCTCGGGGCTCAATGCACCGAGCGGCAGGCGCCGCGCCGCAGCAGTAGGCGCTCAGACGAGCGCTTCTGCTTGCCGCAGATCATCGAGAAACGTATCGCGCCATACCGACAGGTCATTGGCCCTCAACGGGCCGATCATGTCACGGTAGCGGGATTGCCGTTCCAATAGCGGCATCGACAACGCCCGCTCCAATGCTTCGCTCATTTGTGCGACATCGAACGGGTTCACCACCAGCGCGCCGGATAGCTCATCGATTGCGCCCGCGAACTGAGACAGTACCAGGACGCCCGGGTCATCCGGATCCTGTGCAGACACATACTCCTTCGCCACCAGATTCATCCCGTCGCGCAACGGCGTGACGAATCCGACCTGGGACGCCCGAAATAGCGCCATCAAAACATTGCGTTCGTACTTGCGGTTCAAGTACTGAATAGGTGTCCAATCGAGTTGCGCAAAGCGGCCGTTAATACGCCCTGCTTCGGCTTCCAGGTTCTGGCGGATCTTCTGATAGGTGCTGACATCAGACCGGGTCGGTGGCGCGATCTGGACCAGCGAGACGCGCCCCTGCATGCCGGGCGATGTCTGCAACAGGCGTTCGAACGCCGCAAAGCGCTCGCCGAGACCTTTCGAATAGTCGAGGCGATCCACGCTCATGATCAATGCCCTACCGCGCATGCTATCGCGCAAATTGGCGACCAAGCGCCGATTCGAATAATCACGCGCGGCTGCCGCGACCGCATCCGGATACACACCGATGGGATAGGCCGCCACTTTTGTACGACGACCGAAGGCATGTGCGTATCCCGCATCATCCACCTGGCCCCCCACGTCGCGGACGATGTAATCGTTAAATGACTGCACGTCGCCAAGCGTCTGGAAGCCCAGAACGTCGTACTGCATCATCGCTTCGACCAATGCCCGATGGGGGGGAATGGTGTACAGCACTTCCGGTGCGGGAAACGGAATATGCAGGAAAAACCCGAGACGATTTTTGACGCCTTGGCGTCGCAATGCTTGCGCAAAGGGGATCAGATGATAATCGTGGATCCAGATGACATCGTCGGGCTTCAATAACAGGATCAGTTGTCGTGCCAACGCTTCGTTGACCCGGTTATACCCTGCGTATTCCTGGCGGTCGTAGCGAAGCAGATCGTTGCGGTAATGAAACGCGGGCCAGAGCGTCGCATTAGAAAAGCCGCGATAATACTGATCGTAATCGCGGCGGGTCAATCCCACGGTCGCGTAGGTCACATTGCCCCGCTGATCCACCACCGGCGCGCCGGCCTCATTGACGATTTCTCCGCTCCATCCAAACCAGACACCGCCTGTCTCCTTCAGCGCGTCCAGCACGCCGATAGCGAGGCCGCCCGCTGCGGGCTTGCCCTCGGAGGTCGGCGCGACCCGGTTCGACACCACTACCAATCGACTCATGCATTCTTCCAATTCGGTCTATTATGCCGAACGATCATGCAACAAACGTGCCGAATTGTCGCAGCCTTGTACCACCGGGGCGACCCATGTCACCTCGACCTCGGGTATGTATTTTTTACTAGCATAACCGTGCGATGAGGTAATTTGCGCCTAAACGCTCGTTTCAGCTCCGCTCCCGCTGTCCCGCTGGGTGGCGCTCACTACTTTCACACCGGAATGGTCCATTGAAGGCGACAATCCGGTGCCCAGCCGCCGCGCAATCAATTCGCTCAATGCCGACGGCGTCACCGGTTTGACCAGGTAAGCATCGAATCCGGCGGCCAGCGCCCGCTCCCGGTCCTCGGGACGCGCGTAGGCGGTAACCGCCACACACAAAATCGGCTCACGCCCCTGCTGCCGGTCGGCTGCACGGATATCGGCAACGAAACTATAGCCATCACGTTGCGGCATGCCGATATCCGACACGACGACATCGGGGTACCCATCGGCAAAATCAGCGAGGCGTTGCAACCCTTCCTCCGCTGAGTGCGCGACGCGTACCAGCGCCCCATCGTCGTCCAGTGCATGGGCCAACATATCGGCGGCCGATACGTCGTCCTCGACGAGCAGTATCCGCTTTCCCAGCAAGGTCCCGAATACTCTCGGAGTGCCCCCTCGATGCGCACTGGCCGCTGAGCCGTCTGGCCCGACA
>CAWUJR010000672.1:0-2199 GCA_963922375.1 uncultured Robbsia sp. | reverse complement strand
GACCGTTGGCGAAGGATGCAACTTGGCCCGTTCGCGCAACGACACCGACAGGTATAACGTCGCGCACTCATGGGGTGCCAGCGTGACCTCGTAATGCGCCAGCTCACCACTCAGCCGCTGCGGCGCGGGGGAAAACCGCAACCGGACCAACCGCTCGACATCGTCGAGCCCGTGATAGCACAGCGTCACGTTGCCATCTTCGACCAACGGCGGATCGGTCAGGCCGCGGCGCGCCCGGGGCGACCCCCGCACCTCGAACATATCGCGAAAATCGGCGGCGAACGCCAGCGTCAACGGCAGCGTCATCGGCGATTCGCCGTAATGGGTCAACACAATGGCTTCATCGACGCCGCTTTCAGTCAATACACGTCGCCGCTTGATGTGAATCGCCCCTTCGGCAAGGCTTTCTTCGCCCAGATTCGGCAGTGGACGATTGGTCATGTGCGAAGTGAAGACCGTGTTGCTGGCGTTCACATTGCCCGAGAGCAACGACGCGGGCTGACCGGCCAGGGTCAATCGCAACCGTGACAGTACGCGCGTGTCGTTGACGAAAAGTCCGTCCTGACCGCCACCGATGTCGCCAAAGACATCGTTGACGATAAAGGTGTCGCCGGACTTGAGCACGAAGCGATCCGACACCGCCGATGCGTCATAGGTGTCGTGCTCGTCCGCGAGAGTCTTCTGTTCTGGCATACCTGATTTCTCCGGTCCGCTGGAAGGCACTGATGTGGCTTCACGGTAGCACCGTCAGCGGGTTTTGTCAGGCCAGATCTCAGGCATTCGCGCGAAAGCGCGCAGCGCTACACCACGACTTCCTCCGCACCGGGCGCATCGATCCGATCGCGATGCACGATGCCCACGGCCGGTGCCGTGGTGGGCAAACAGCGGTCCGCCGCGTGCTCCTGCCCTGACAACAACGGACAACGCTCGAAGCGTTCCGCCACCCAGTCCACGAACACGCGCACTTTCGGCGAGAGATGCCGATTATGCGGATAGACCGCCGATATCGGCTTCGGCAACGGCTGCCATTGCGGCAACACCTCGCGCAGGCGGCCCGCATAAAGGTGCGGCAGCGCCATGAATCGCGCAATCTGCACTATCCCCAGGTTCTCGAGCGCGCAGGCCAGATACGCTTCCGCATCGTTGACCGCGACCGAATTCACCATCTTCACATCCACCGTCTGCCCATCGACCACGAACGACGGGTCTTTGATACGACCGGTGCGTGTGGAAAAGTAGCCCACCGCAATGTGCCGCTCCAGGTCCTCAAGCGTTTTGGGTTCCCCATACTGCTCAAAGTACGCGGGGGAGGCCGCCGTCAGGTTTTGAAAAACACCAATGCGCCGCGCCACCAGACTGGAATCCTGCAGCGTGCCCACGCGGATGACACAGTCCACGCCCTCCTGAATCAGGTCGACAGGCTTGTCTCCCAGCCCGATCATCAACTCGATTTCGGGATAGCGCTGGCGGAATTCGGGAAGCGCCGGCAATACGATCATTTTGCCGATCGATCCCGGCATGTCGACGCGGAGTTTGCCGCGCGGCCCCTTTGCACCGTCTACGAACGCCGACTCTGTCTCTTCGATATCGGCAAGAATGCGCACGCACCGTTCATAATAGGCGGCACCGTCTGGCGTCAGGTTCAAGCGTCGGGTCGTACGCTGCAGCAATCGGACCCCCAGAAAAGACTCAAGATTCTGAATAATCGTAGTGACCGATGCGCGCGGCAAATTCATCGTGTCAGCCGCGCGCGTAAAACTATTGGTGTCGACGACCCGGGTAAAAACTTGCATGGCTTGGAGACGATCCATTTCCTTCTCCGAATGCGTGATAGGCCAATTCGTCGTCAATCGACAACGGCAGAATAAAAAAGACGCAAACAAGGTTGCGGATGGTACTGTATTACAAAATATTGCAATGACGGTGCCCGCAGTCCGACAGCATTATTGCCGATAGGGGAATAGCACACTACGGCCGACGCGCCCCGGCTGCACGCCGATATCGCCGTGTGCGGGGAATGGTCCCTCAGGTTCGGCTGTCAGTTTCATTTCAGGTTCACATAAGGCGACGCTGATACGATGACGCTATGGTGACAAATAGCGCAACGGCGGCGTCTATCGACTTTCGCATGACATTAACCAACGTACAAAATACGCGGCGCTGGGCGCCATCCGGCCCACGCGGCTGGCTTGCGGCGGT
>CAWUJR010000671.1:0-2204 GCA_963922375.1 uncultured Robbsia sp. | reverse complement strand
CAGGGGGGGGAGGCGCGCTGGGTGCTGCGGGTGCGGGCACGCAGGGTCGTCCTGCGGTAAGTGACGTGATGGCCGGTACGGCACCAGTTGCGCCGAGCGTTGCGTGGGAAGGCGGATTACGCAGTGAAGTGGCGAAACTGCTGCGAGAAAGTGCGCCGGACGTGATGGACCGCGTCACGCGCCGCTTCGAAGCGGCAGTGATCCGGGAAGCCCTGGATTTCACGCGCGGTCGGAAAGTCGAAGCGGCGGAGCGGCTTGGAATCGGCCGCAATACGATCACCCGCAAGATTCAGGAGCTGGATCTGGAGTCTTGACTGCCGCTGAGCGGGCAGCGGCAGCGGAGGGCAGCGGAGGTCGACGCCAGCATGACGCCAGCGTGACCTCAGAGCGGCGTTAGTGCGGCGTCAGTGCGATCGACGGGCACCGTGAGCGCGATGTCCGCGGTTACCGGGGCATGGTCGGACGGCTGTTCCCAGGCGCGCGGCGTTTTATCGATCGCGCAGCCGACGCATTTTTCTGCCAGCGCCGGACTGAGTAGCACGTGATCGATTCGGACGCCCGCGTTGCGACGGAACGCGAACATCCGATAGTCCCACCAACTGAACGACCTTTCCGCTTGCTCGAAGCGGCGGAAACTATCGACCAACCCGAGATCGATCAGCTTGAAAAATGCGGCGCGTTCTTCTGGCGATACCAAGTTCTGGCCTTCCCATTTCGCAGGATCGTGCACATCGCGGTCGTCCGGCGCGATATTGAAATCGCCGGTCAGCGCGAGCTGCGGGTAGCGCTGCATTTCGGCGGCCACCCAGTCGTGCAATGCGTTGAGCCAAGACAGTTTGTACGCGAACTTCTCCGTGCCCGGTGCCTGCCCATTCGGGAAATAGGCGGAAATCACACGCACGCCCGCGATTGTGACGGCGATCAGGCGTTGCTGATGATCGTCGAAACCGGGGATGTTGCGAATCAGATCGACCTCGTCGATTTCCAACCCGTCACGGACCAGAATGGCTACGCCGTTATAGGTTTTCTGCCCGATGAAAAAGCTACGATAGCCGGCTGCGGCAATCTCTGCGACCGGGAATTTGTCGTCGGTCAGCTTCAACTCTTGCAGACACAGCGCGTCGACAGGGTTCGCTTCCAGCCAAGTCAGCACATGCGGCAAGCGCACCTTCAGCGAGTTGACGTTCCAGGTGGTGATTTTCATGATGCGTAGATGCTTTCCAAGGACGATCGACGCATTTTACGGGCAGTTCGATGCGCCTGATCGAAATCTCGTCAAAAGCGTGGGCGCCTCTCCTGCAAGCTGCCTGCTCGCCACCCCCGGTTCCCTTCGAATTCAGTGGAATGACTAACTGAACGCGCCGCCGCGCCAAGAACGGCCCCCCACCCGGAGCGCCGGATACCCGCGCGCCTCGCGGCGAATTCGGCGTCGCTCAGCAAGCATGCATCGATGCCGATCACCCCGATTTACGTGGCCGGTACGCAGTTCCAACGGTCGAAAAGCGTTGAACTGAGGTGTTTTGTCGCATGGAACGGGGATTGCTTAGAAGGATCGACGCGTTTCGATGATCCCTTTGCCTATTGCCTCCCGAGCCGGATGACCGATTTAGCACCGCTTGTACACGACAGCGACACGACCGATGCCGAAAGCGCCCCGGCGTCGCGCGCCGACGCGCCGTTCTTCCGACCAGGAGAGAACTGCTGGCGCGTCGAGCATGCACGGCGCTTTCGCATGTTGGTCGATGGAGAGGAGTATTTCACCTCACTGCGTAAGGCGATCGTGCAGGCGCGGCAGACGGTATTCATTCTCGGATGGGACATCGATAGCCGCATGAAGCTCGTACCAGGCGGTGCGAACGATGGTTTCCCCGAACCGCTGGCGGAATTTTTGCATGCAGTCGTCGACGCACGTCGGCATTTGCGGGTGTATGTGCTGAGTTGGGATTTCGCGATGCTGTACGCGTTCGAGCGCGAGTGGTTGCCCGTGTTCAAAATGGGGTGGCGTGCACACCGTCGGTTCGCCTTTAAGCAGGACGGCCGGCATCCGATCGGCGGATCGCATCATCAGAAAATCGTGCTGATCGACGACCGGCTGGCGTTTGTCGGCGGCTTGGACCTGACGCGCTCCCGCTGGGACACACGCGCGCACGCAGCGCAACAGCCGCTGCGTCGCGATCCGATCGGTCAGCATTATCAGCAGTTTC
>CAWUJR010000670.1:0-2220 GCA_963922375.1 uncultured Robbsia sp. | reverse complement strand
CAATGCCGCGGCGCTCGACGAATGGTGCGGTGCGCGAAACGGACGTCGACGCCAATGGCGGGACGAGTAGTGCAGCGATCCGCTGCTTAATAGCGATGCCGATGCGAGCGCCTCGGTATCGCTCATCGGTGGCAGAATGCCGGCGAGCCGCGCCGCCAGCATCGACTTTTCCGCGCCTGGCGGGCCGACCATCAGTACATGATGCGCGCCGGCGGCGGCCACCTCGAGTGCGCGTTTGGCGCTCGATTGTCCGATCACATCGGCCATATCGAGCGCATCGTCGTCACCGGCCTCGAGCGTTGCGGCCGGTGCGATCGGCGTGAGACGGGCATCTCGCATCCCCCGTAAATGGGCACACAGACTCGGAAGATCGGCCAAGCCATAAACGATCAAGCCGGGGACGCGCGCGGCATCGGCCGCATTGGCGAGCGGCAGATAAAGATGGGGAAGATCGCGTTGCTGCGCTTCTGTCTGCTGCGCCTCTGTTCGCGGCGCAGTCGGGGGCATGCGCCGTCGTTGCGCCTCGGCGGCCAGTCCACAGGCTACCGCGAAGGCGCCTCGGATTGGATGCAACGCGCCGGTCAATGACAGCTCGCCGGCAAATACCGCGTGCTGTATCGACTTGTCAGGTAGCTGTCCACTCGCGACCAGAATGCCGATGGCAATCGGCAGGTCGAAGCGTCCGGATTCCTTCGGCAAATCCGCCGGAGCGAGATTGACAGTGATACGTCGGGCCGGAAATTCAAAACCGCAGTGTTGGAGTGCGGCGCGCACGCGCTCGCGACTTTCACGCACTTCCGTATCAGGTAGACCCACGATGGCGATACCGGGAAGCCCGTTCGCCAGATGGACCTCCACCGTGATATCGACCGAGGACGCCGCGCTGAGCGCCCGACTGTAGACGATTGCCAGCGCCATATCGCTGCCTCCCTCGTGCTCGCCGTGCGCCGGGCCTTGCCATGGCGCAGTGTCGTCGTGTCACCTCTCCCGTGCCGACAGCACGCACTGTCGATGAAGGGCCGGCTGTCGGTACGAATCGTGTTAAGCGCGCGGTGCGGTTTTCGCCGGCTCGGTGATGCCCTGTTCCAGATGCGCGATGCGGCGTTCCAGTTCTTCAAGGCGCTGGCGCGTGCGTGCAAGGACTTGCGCCTGTGTATCAAAATCTTCGCGTGTGACGATGTCGAGTTTCGAGAATCCTTGCGCCAATACGGCCTTCACATTGCGCTCGACATCTTTCGCCGGCGACTGCCGCAACAGGTCGCCAATCTTGTTCTGGACGTCTTTCAAAAAATCTTCAGGTTTCATTTTGCTAGCTCGTTGCACTACAGTTGTGCGCCGGGATGAAAGTCATTAAATTGCACATTTTTGGTGCGCACTACATTGACGCATTGTCCGTTCGGCGCGAGGATATCGACACCTGCGCTGCCCGACCCGGCAGCGTCACGGAAGCACTCTAGCATGAACGCGACGCCTCTTTATCGTCACATGCGCGCCTTGGCTATCCGGACAGGGAGCCCGGCCGTCATGGATTGACGAGGGCAGCCGACGGGCGCATCTGTATCACGTTTTCAGCGAAGCTGCGTCGGACCGCACTCACATGGCATAAGGCTTGCCTAAGGACGACCGGTCTTGAAACAAAGCAAAGCTAAGCGATGTCGTGGCTCATGCAGCGCGGCATCGACAATCAGGGCCGTGAGAGCGAGCGCGACCCCTGCGTGATGTGCCGTCGCTCTCACTGAGCGAGGAGCCGATTAATTGGAGCATTCCATGAAACTCATTACAGCAATCATCAAGCCCTTCAAGCTCGACGAAGCACGCGAATCACTGTCGGCGCTCGGCGTATCCGGGATTACTGTCACGGAGGTCAAGGGATTTGGTCGACAAAAGGGGCACACGGAGTTGTATCGCGGTGCGGAATATGTCGTGGACTTTCTGCCGAAAGTGAAAATCGAAGCCGCCGTCACGGATGACCTGGTCGAACAGGCGATCGAGGCGCTGGAACGGTCTGCACGCACGGGAAAAATCGGCGACGGGAAGATCTTCGTCACAAATATAGAACAAGTCATTCGCATTCGGACCGGCGAAACCGGCGCGGACGCTCTTTGAAGCCTAGAGGAAAGAATATGATGCGTAAATTCTTGTTGAGCATTCTGATGGCGGGGTCGCTGGTCGGGGTCGCCGCGACGCCGGCTTTGGCTCAGGATGCATCGGCGACGGCAG
>CAWUJR010000669.1:0-2235 GCA_963922375.1 uncultured Robbsia sp. | reverse complement strand
GTCCGAACAGGCCCCGGTCATCGGCGGCCGACGTCCAGGCCAAATCCACCGCCTTGTCGTCGTGCGGACCGGAGTCGACCACCACGCAGATCTCGGCGTCTTGTTGCAGCAGATCTTTCAGGATGTATTGACGGAACAGCAGGTCGCCGTAGGTCACGACGACATCGCTATCGAATGCATCGACGGCGGCGGCCAGCGACACCAGCTCGCCGCTGGTCTGATAGTCGGGATTGAAGACCTTCTTGACCCCCGGCGTGTCGATGGCTTCGGCTTTATAGCCAGCCACCACCGTGATGTCGTTGACCGATTCCTTCTTGAATGCATCCACCAGCCAACGCATCAGCGGCTTGCCGCCGATCGGCAGCATGACCTTCGGGCGTTCGAGCGTCAGGCTTTCGAGCCCGTCTCCGCGGCTTGCTGCCAGCACGACTGCGCGCGGCACCTGGCGGGTCGGTGCGAAATAACGCTTCTCGGCCTCGCTGTACTCGGCAGCGCCTTGCAGGCGGAAAATTTCATCGACCGTGGTGACGCGATCTTCGACCTCGATCAGCGTTTGGCTTTCATGGATATCACGGGCCACGGCCTGCATGGCCGGAATGGCGGCGCGCAGCAGATGGTTGGCCCAGATCACCAGGTTGATGTTCGCGCGACGGAACACATCGGTTGGGGTGCTGTAGTACTTCGTCGGCACGATCACCAACGGCGAACGGCCCGCCCATTCCTTCGCGAAGGTGATGATTTCGTCGGCCTTTGCGCGCTTGCTGTGAATGAGGATCGCGTCGGCGCCGGCCGCGTGGTAGGCCTCTGCGCGGCGCAGTGCTTCATCCATGCCCCAGCCGGAGATCAATGCTTCCACCCGGGCGACGATGCTGAAGTCCGGGTCCGATTGCGCGTCCTTGCCGGCCTTGATCTTGCCGCAGAACTCATCCATGTCGGCGAGCGGCTGGCGGTCGCCATCGATGAAGCTGTTCGTCTTCGGGAAGACTTTGTCTTCGATACAGACGCCGGCGATCGAACGTTGTTCCAGTTTATGGATCAGGCGGCGGAAATTGTTAAAGTTACCGTAGCCGGTGTCGCCATCGAGCAGGATCGGCAAACTGCTGGCATCGGACATGAATTCCAGCATGTCGACCACCTGGGTCCAACTGGCTTCATTGTTGTCGCGCACACCGAATTGTGCAGACATCGTCAATCCCGATGCCCAGATGCCCTTGAATCCCGCTTCTTCGACGATCTTGGCGCTGACGCCGTTATGCGCCTCCATGATGAATTCGAGCTCGGCGCTGGTCAGCATCTGACGCAGGCGTGCTGCGCGCGATATCGAAGCGGGCCTGGACGAAGCGTCAGGCGTATTGGCGCGATCGGATGAGAGCGGTGCGGTCATAGTCGGTATCACAGAAGAGGGTGGAGTTGCGGCAGCACGACGTCGCGTGCCCGTTCGACATCGACCGGGAAATCGATCTCCAGCCAGGGCAGGCCCGTCGTATCGATGCTGTCGAATCGCTCAGGCGATTCCAGCAGCAAGTCGCGAACGGCTTCCTCATGGGGCTGGGTTCCGCGGCCGGTGGCGGCGTACTGCCGGGTGATGTCGGCGAGCCGGGTCGCGCTCGCCGAGGTGAAGCGGAAGAAACCGACCGATTCGCCTACTTTGTCATAGCGCAATCCGTCGGCCACTTTTTTGCGCAGCTCGACCGGACGGCCGTCGCGCAGACACAGCTTGACCGGCTCCTCGCCGGCTTCAAAATCGCAGTCGATCAGCAGGCGGTCGGCCTCGTTGCCGTTGTCGCCATCGACGAGCGCTTGCAGCATGCGCTCGTCGTACAGCACATCCGCATCCATCAGCAGGACGTCGCCACCGGCGCACAGCGCTTCTGCTGCGGCCGCCACACTGACGACACTGCCTAGCGTGAATTGCGGGTTCAAGATCAGCGTGGGTCGCGGCAACCAGCCAAGGGCTTCGATTTCGGCGGCAATCTGCTGGTGTTCGTATCCGACGACGATGACAACGTCATCGATGCCGACGGCGCGCAGCAGGCGCAGATGGCGCTCGAGCAGGGTCTTGCCGTCGAAGCGCAGCAAACACTTGGGTGCCGCAGCGTCGGCTGCCAACTGGAGTCGTTGTCCAACGCCTGCAGCGAGGATGATGGCACGCTTGGTCATGAGTTGAAAATGGTCTTAAAGTGGAAGTCGGGCGACGAGACGGCGCGAGGCGCTGCTTCGGGGCCGCCGCTGGTA
>CAWUJR010000668.1:0-2239 GCA_963922375.1 uncultured Robbsia sp. | reverse complement strand
AGCGCGCAGCAGTACCGACCGCCTACAGGCGCCTGCAATCGTGCATGTGGCGAAAAGTTTCCGCCCGGCGTTCGGTACAATGTCGAACTCTTTTCTTTTTAGCCGATCCGCATGAGCTCAGACGACATTTCCCGCCCCGCACCGACGGCCGCTTCGTCGGTTACCGGCACTTCCTCTCCGACGAGCGACGCGGCCCGGGTGCCGGGTTCGCCGTCGAACGCCGGGCCAGTCTGGCCGGTAACGGATCGGGTACGCGAAGCAATGGCCATTGCCCGACGCGGTTGCGACGAGTTGCTGGTCGACGCAGAGTTCGAGCAAAAACTCGCTCGCAGCGAGGCCACCGGTACGCCGCTGCGAATCAAGCTCGGATTGGATCCGACGGCACCCGACATCCATCTCGGCCACACGGTCGTGCTGAACAAGATGCGTCAATTGCAGGACCTGGGCCATACGGTCATCTTCCTGATCGGCGACTTCACGTCCTTGATTGGCGATCCGTCGGGACGCAACAGCACGCGACCGCCGCTGACGCCGGAGCAGATCGAGGTGAATGCGAAGACGTATTTCGAGCAAGCGACGCTGGTGCTGGATCGCGAGAAAACCGAAGTGCGCCACAATCGCGAATGGCTCGCGCCGCTGGGCGCGGATGGCCTGATCAAGCTGGCATCGCGGCACACGGTCGCGCGGATGCTCGAGCGCGACGACTTTACGAAGCGATTCGCCGGCGGGATTCCGATTTCGATTCACGAGTTCCTCTATCCGTTGCTGCAAGGCTATGACTCGGTCGCGCTGCAGGCCGACCTCGAGCTGGGCGGCACCGACCAGAAGTTCAATCTGCTGGTCGGGCGTGAGCTGCAGAAGCAGTATGGCCAGGAACAGCAGTGCGTACTGACGATGCCATTGCTCGAAGGACTCGACGGCGTTGAAAAGATGTCGAAGTCGAAAGCTAACTACATTGGTATCAACGAGGCACCCAACGAGATGTTCGGCAAGCTGATGAGCATCTCGGACACGTTGATGTGGCGCTATTTCGAGCTGCTCTCGTTCCGGTCGTTGGACGACATCGCGCAGTTCAAACAGGAAGCCGACGGTGGGCGCAATCCGCGCGACTTCAAGGTCATGCTGGGCCAGGAGATCGTTACGCGCTTTCACAGCGCCGCCGATGCCGAGCGCGCGCTGGAAGATTTCAACCATCGTGCCCGCGGCGGTGTGCCGGATGACATTCCCGATGTGGCGTTGTCGGGAGCACCGTTGGGCATCGGCGCATTACTCAAGCAGGCGGGGTTGGTGCCGTCAGGTGCCGAGGCGACGCGCAATATCGAGCAAGGTGGCGTCCGCTTGGATGGCACCGTGATCAGCGATCGCGCACTGAAGGTGGAGGCCGGCAGCTATGTGGTGCAGGTGGGCAAGCGACGCTTTGCGCGCGTGACGCTGACCGCTTGATGGCGGCAATCCATGCGCTTGCATCCGCTACCATGGGGCATCTGACGCAATGATCGGATTGATCCAACGTGTACTGCGTGCCGATGTATCGGTCGCCGGCGAGACGGTCGGCAAGATCGGCCCCGGCTTGCTGGCGCTGGTCTGCGCGGAACAGGGCGATACGCCCGACTCCGCGGCCCGCTTGCTGGCCAAAATGCTCGGTTATCGCGTATTCGGCGATGCGGATGGCAAAATGAACCGCAGCGTTCAGAATATCGACGGCAATGGGGCGGCCGGCGGCCTGCTACTGGTGTCGCAATTCACCCTTGCTGCGGATACGCACTCGGGGAGCCGGCCAGGCTTTTCAGCTGCGGCGCCCCCCGATCTGGCACGCAGTCTGTTTGACCATTTCGTGACCCTGGCGCGACGCGACCATCCGATCGTGGAAACCGGCATTTTCGCGGCCGATATGCAGGTTTCACTTGTCAACGATGGGCCGGTGACGTTCTGGCTCCGAATCGCGCCTGCGACGCCCGCGACTGCGGCGATCGATACGTCGACGCGTTGAACCGGGGCTGTCTGGCCGCTTGGCCAGTCTCGCCGGCGCGCGTACGATCCCATGGTCGCTTTACCTGGAGAGCAGCCTGCATGCAGCGTAACGACATCGACGCTTCTTTATCTGGGGTCCATGCGCCGGCTTCGGCGGGACCTGACACGATCAACGACGTGACGACCCTGATTTTGGTGCGACACGGCGAAACGGCATGGAACCGTATCAAACGGATGCAGGGCCAAATCGATATCCCGTTGTCGGAGG
>CAWUJR010000667.1:0-2239 GCA_963922375.1 uncultured Robbsia sp. | reverse complement strand
GCCTGCTGCTTCCCAGCAGGTCGCCGCAGGGGCGGGTGCGGCCGCGAGTGACCGGACGTTACGCGTCGCGGCCGAGAATCTCGATCGCCTGCTGGCGTTATCGGGCCAGGCTGTCGTCGAAGCCCGCACGTTGCGGCCTTTCAATGACAGCTTGCTGACGGTGCTGCATCGACACCGCGAAGCCGCAGCGGATCTGCAGCGACTGCGGACAAGATTGATTGACGAAGCCGTGGGCGAGCCATTGCGGGTCGCTTTCGACGAGGCAATTCGATCGGTCGAAGACAGTGCCGACGAACTGGCAGAACGACTCGGCGTGCTCGAAACGTTCGACCGGCGGCATTTGGCTTTATCGAATCAGCTCTATGAAGCGGCACTGGCTTCGCGTATGCGTCCATTCTCGGACATTACCGGCGGCTATCCGCGCATGTTGCGCGAAGTGGCACGGGCGCTGGGCAAGCAGGTGCATCTGACGATCGTCGGTGAGGCGACTCAAGTCGATCGTGACATCTTGTCGTTACTCGACGCCCCTATTGGCCATCTGTTACGTAATGCCGCCGATCACGGCATCGAAAGCACCGAGCAGCGCGCGGCGACCGGCAAGTCGCCCGAAGGCCAGATTCTGATCGAGGCCCGTCACGTTGCAGGCACATTAGTGATCGAGATCTCCGACGATGGCGGCGGTATCGATATCGAAGCGGTGCGGGCGGCTGTCGTGCGACGCGGACTGGTCAAGGCCGGCATCGCGGAACGCTTGTCCGAAGCGGAGTTGCTTGAATTTCTGATGTTGCCCGGCTTCAGCATGCGCGACCAGGTGACGGCCGTGTCGGGTCGGGGCGTGGGGTTGGATGTCGTGCAGACAACCGTTCGCCAGGTGCGTGGCAGTCTGCGGATTTCGCAAACACGCGGTGTGGGTACGCGTTTTCGATTGCAATTGCCGCTGACGCTGTCGGTGATGCGGTGTCTGCTCGCCGATGTCGATCACGAACCGTACGCGTTCCCGCTGGCGCACATTCGTCGCGCATTACGCGTCCCGCACGCATCGGTCGAAACGATCGAAGGGCGCCCGCATTTCACACTCGAGGGACAAGCGGTCGCCTTGGTGCTGGCGTCGCAAATTTTCCGTTCGGTCGCACCGAGTGAAAACGAAGAAGGCTTGTCGGTCATTGTGTTGGGCAATACCGAAGAGACTTACGGCTTGATCGTCGATCGCTTTCGCGATGAGCGCATGCTGGTGGTCCAGCCATTGGATCCCCGTCTGGGTAAGGTCAGCGACATCGCGGCCGCCAGTTTGATGGAGGACGGCTCGCCGGTTCTGATTGCCGATGTCGAGGATTTGATGCGCTCGATGGCCAAGCTCGCGTCGGCCGCACGGGTCGAGGTGGTTGCGCGTAGTAGCGCGAACGCGACGCGTGTGCGTCGTAAAAGGGTGCTGGTCGTCGATGATTCCTTGACTGTGCGTGAACTCCAGCGCAAATTACTCTCCAATGGCGGCTACGATGTCAGCGTCGCGGTGGATGGGATGGAGGGCTGGAATGCATTGATGAGCGAGCGTTTCGATCTCGTCGTCACCGACGTCGATATGCCGCGCATCGATGGCATCGAACTGGTCATGATGATCCGTCGCGATCCCGAATTCCGGTCTTTGCCGGTCATGATCGTGTCATACAAGGACCGACCGGAAGACCGTCAACGGGGACTGGACGCCGGTGCCGATCATTATTTGGCCAAGAGCAGTTTTCACGACGCGGCGCTGCTCGACGCCGTACACGACCTGATCGGAGACGCAGGCGAATGAAAATCGGGATCGTGAACGATCTGGAGCTCGCGGTGCAGGTGTTGCGTCGGGCGCTCGCGCTGCGGCCCGACTTCCAGATCCAATGGATTGCCCGCGACGGCATCCAGGCGGTAGAGCTTTGCGCCGCGGACCGTCCGGACGTGGTGTTGATGGATTTGATGATGCCGCTGATGGACGGCATCGAAGCGACCCGGCGCATCATGCAGGCGTCGCCCTGTCCGATTTTGATCGTCACCAGCGACATCGGCGCGCACGTACCGATGGTGTATCAAGCGATGGGGTATGGCGCACTGGATGCCGTGGACACGCCGTCGTTTTCGGGCGGCGATCTGGCCAAAACGGCCGCCGCGCTGCATGCGAAGATCGATCGGGTCGCGCAGCAGAACGCCGCGCATAACGAACGCACGACGCTGCGAAGCGGCACCGTGGCGGCAGCATCGAGCG
>CAWUJR010000666.1:0-2245 GCA_963922375.1 uncultured Robbsia sp. | reverse complement strand
ACCAGCGGCATCGCTTGCACCCGGTGCATCCGGCGCTTCACGTTGGTACTGAATTCTGTACAGATTCGCATAAAGGCCGTCACGCGCCAGCAAATCGGCGTGGCTACCATCTTCGATGATCCGACCGGCCTCCATCACCAGAATGCGATTCGCGCGTTCGATCGTCGATAGCCGATGCGCGATCACCAACGTCGTGCGCCCTTGCATCAGCTTTTCGAGCGCCGCTTGCACGTGGCGTTCCGATTCCGAATCCAATGCGGACGTGGCCTCGTCCAGGATCAGAATTGGCGCGTCCTTGTAGATCGCACGCGCAATTGCCAGACGCTGCCGCTGACCACCCGACAAACGCATGCCATTGTCGCCGACCAGCGTCATGATGCCGTCAGGCATCGCCGCGACCGCCTCGGTAAGATTCGCCGCAGCGATGGCCGCTTCGACCCGGGGCATATCGATGTCTTGCCCATACGCGACGTTCGCGGCAATCGAGTCGTTGAACAACGTCACATCCTGGCTGACGAACGCGATCTGTTTGCGGAGATCGGCGAGCCGATATTCCTGCACCGGTACCTCGTCGATCAGAATGCGACCGCCGCTGACATCGAAGAAGCGCGGCAGCAGATTGACCAACGACGTCTTGCCGCTGCCCGAGGGTCCGACCAACGCAATCATCTCGCCCGGGCGGGCATGGAACGACACCTGATCGAGTGTCGGTCGCGTGACGTTGCCATAGCTGAAGCTGACGTTATCGAAGCGCAGGTCCCCGGTAGCACGGCTGAGTTGGCGGTCGCCGCCCGATGTTTCTGGCGGCTCGTCGATCAGACCGAAGATCAACTCGGCTGCCGTCATGCCTTTTTGCAGCGGCTGGTTCACGTCGGTCAGATGCTTCAGCGGCGAGATGATCAACAACATCGCGGTGACGAACGAGACGAAACCGCCTACCGTCGTCTGATCGTGTGCAGACTGAATCATCGCGATGCCCAACACGACGGCCAGCGCGATGGATGCGATGAACTGCGTGATCGGCTGGGCGAGTCCGCCGGTGACCGCCATGCGCATCGCATAACCGCGCAATGTACGGGTCATTTCGGCAAAGCGGTTCATCTCATACGCTTCGCCGTTATGCACTTTCACGACCTTATATCCGCCGACGGTCTCTTCGACGATGTACGACAGTTGATTGGTCTGCGTCTGGTAGTCGCGATTCAACCGCCGCAAGCGGCGATTGATCTTGCCGACCAGCCAGGCGATGATCGGCAGAATCACCGCAATGACCAGCGTTAGACGCCAATTCCGATAAAACAGCAACGCGAGCAAGCAGGCCACCGTCATAGAGTCCCGCACCAGGGTCACCATCACGCCACTCAGTGTGTTCAGAATCTGGTTCACTTCGAAGACGATCGCATTGATGATCGTACTGGCCGTTTCGCGCTGGAAGAAGGCCACGCGCGCATGCAGCATCTTCTCGAACATCTCGCGACGCAGTTCGAGCAGGATGTTGGTACTGATACGCGTCAGCAGATAGCCGGATGCATATTGCGCGATCCCACGCACCAGGCCAAGCACGATCACCGCGACCGGAATGAGCCATTTCGACGCGCTCGCACTGTCATGACCAAAGCCACGATCGACCAGTGGCTTCAACAGGTACGGTATGCCCGCTTCGCACGCAGCCACCAGCGCCATCGTCAGCGCTGCGGCGATCAAGTTGACGATATGCGGCTGCACGTAGTAACGCAGACGCTTGAAAACAGCGATATTGGCAATCGGCTTCGCCGTGGACGATGCGGACGGCTTATTGCTCGACGACTTTGCCGTGCTCGCCGATGGTGCCGACGCGTTCGCTTCGGCAGATGACGCGGACGGGGTCGTTGCGTCAGCGCCGGGCGACAATCCCGCGTCAGATCGGGCTCTATTGCTCATGAAATTCCGCCAAGTAGGAAAGTGGCGCGACGCACGCACTGGCCCACGGAAAAGGGGCCATTATATAGGTGCGTGTGTACGTGCATGCATCCGGGGCGCTGCCGCATTGTCGCGCATACCGCGACGACGAGAACAGACGCGTTTTGGTTCGACCCGCACCAAGGCCAACGGTGTGGTCAATTGCCAACACGCCGCAAGCGTCGCATCGCGACCGACCGCCCCGACGTGGCCCGATGTCGAACGATGCCCGACCACTGGGCGCGGCCCAGCATCCAGCCGACGAGGCTCCAGAACGCGAGCGCCGGTGCCTGCCAGAGGCGATCGT
>CAWUJR010000665.1:0-2246 GCA_963922375.1 uncultured Robbsia sp. | reverse complement strand
GTGCCAGATCGGCGCGCGCAGAGGCGATTTCGATCCCCAATGCGCCCTGACCGGCTGCCGGCAGGCTCTCGTCTTCATCCAGCAATGCGCTGATCCGGTGCGCCAGACCCAGGCGCTTCAGCCCCGCCGCGGCCAGAATGATCGCGGCATAGTCGCCCCGATCCAGTTTGCCCAGCCGCGTATCCAGATTGCCGCGCAGGCTGTTCACCTGCAGATGCGGATAGCGCGCGCGAATCATCGCTTCGCGGCGCAAGCTGGAGGTGCCCACGATCGCGCCGGCAGGCAATGCCCTTAGCGAGGTCAATGTCACGCCCGGCGGCGCGACCAGCGCATCGCGCGGATCTTCGCGCTCCATGATCACGCTGAGCGCGAAACCCTGGGGCAGCACCATCGGCACATCCTTGAGCGAGTGCACGGCGAGATCGGCGCGACCGTCGGCCAGCGCCGCCTCGAGCTCCTTGACGAACAGCCCCTTGCCGCCGACCTTCGACAGCGTCCGATCCAGGATCTGGTCGCCGCGCGTCGTCATGCCGAGAATGCTGACGTCGCAGTCCGGGTAAAGTGCGCGCAACCGAGCCTGCACGTGTTCCGCCTGCCACATCGCCAGGCGGCTTTCACGCGAGGCAATCACCAGTCGGGCCGGCGGCTGGGCGGGGGTCCCGCCGAAAAAGGTCGAAGCAGTCATCAGATTAGGCGCACAAAGAAAGGTGGAAAGCGTCATGCAGGCTTAGGCCGAATGTTAGCATGCAGGCCCATCGGCACTCCCGACTAGGGAGACTGCGCGGCAATTGTTATAATCGCCGCGATTGTGCGCATCTTGGTGTCTCTGCCGCACTGCTGTCCCGCTGCGCGTGTCGATTGCGCCGTGCGCGGCCGGAACGCCCGTCCATGACGCCCTCCTTCGAAACCGTTTTCCTACGCGCCGCCATGACGTCCCAATTTTCCAAGAAAGCCGAAGCGTGGTCTGCCCGCTTCTCCGAACCGATGTCCGATCTGGTCAAGCGCTATACGTCGTCGGTGTTTTTCGACAAGCGTCTGGCCCTCGTCGATATCGAGGGATCGCTCGCGCATGCACAGATGCTCGCCGCGCAGAAAATCATCGGCGAGCACGACCTGACAGCGATCGTCGGCGGCATGGCGCAAATTCGCGGTGAAATCGAACGCGGCGAATTCGAATGGCAACTCGATCTCGAGGACGTCCATTTGAATATCGAAGCACGGCTGACCGCGCTGATCGGCGACTCCGGCAAGCGCTTGCACACCGGCCGTTCGCGCAACGACCAGGTTGCTACCGACATCCGGCTGTGGCTGCGCGGCGAAATCGATCGCATCGTCGGACTGCTCGCGGATCTGCGCATCGCGTTGATCGATCTGGCCGATCAGCATTCGGGCACGATCATGCCGGGCTTCACGCACTTGCAGGTCGCGCAGCCGGTGACGTTTGGCCATCATTTGCTCGCGTACGTGGAAATGTTCAGCCGCGACGCAGACCGGATGCGCGATTGCCGCAAGCGGGTGAACCGCCTGCCGCTGGGCGCCGCGGCACTGGCCGGCACCAGCTATCCGATCGACCGTCACGCGGTCGCGAAGACGCTCGGTTTCGACGGCATCTGCGCAAATTCGCTCGACGCGGTATCGGATCGCGACTTCGCGATCGAATTCACCGCAGCGGCCGCGCTGATCATGACGCACGTATCGCGATTCTCGGAAGAGCTCGTGCTCTGGATCAGCCCGCGCATCGGGTTCATCGATATCGCGGACCGTTTCTGTACCGGTTCGTCGATCATGCCGCAGAAGAAGAATCCGGACGTACCGGAACTCGCGCGCGGCAAGACCGGCCGCGTCACCGGTCATCTGATGGGGCTGCTGACATTGATGAAGGGCCAGCCGCTCGCGTACAACAAGGACAATCAGGAAGACAAAGAGCCGCTGTTCGACACGGTGGACACGATCGTCGACACGCTGCGGATTTTTGCTGAAATGGCGGCCGGTATCACGGTCAAAGCCGATGCGATGCGCCACGCAGCCTCGCAAGGCTTCTCGACGGCGACCGATCTGGCCGACTATCTGGTCAAGCGCGGTCTGGCGTTTCGCGACGCGCACGAAGCGGTCGCGCACGCGGTGCGGATCTGTGTGGATCGCGGCTGCGATCTGGGCGATTTGTCGATTGACGCATTGCGCACCGAACTGCCGTCGGTCGCGTCGTTGCTGGGCGATGATGTGGCCGGCTGCCTGACGCTCGAGGG